>JAYTRP010000529.1:0-3595 GCA_043746145.1 Hyphomicrobiales bacterium
TGCTCGGCATCCTCGGCGGCGTCGAGACATGGGGTATGCTCGGGCTGTTTCTAGGCCCCGCGATCATGGCGGTGTTAATCGACCTTTGGCGCGAGGCGGTGAACACGAATGAACCGCAGCGCGTCGGCGTCGAGGCTGTGCTCCTGGTCAAGGCACAGGGTCGCGGAAGTTAGAGCCGGATTCAGGGATTGTCGTCCATGTCGCTACGGGACTAACGGATTTGGTCACTGCGCGCGCTAGCCGCCAGCCAAGCCTGCGCGGTTGCAATATCGGGACATTCCGGAGTGGCCTCGAGCCCTTCGAGCGCGCTAACCAGCGCTTCTCTCGCCTCGTCGTTCGGCGCCAGCAACTGCGCGAGCGCCAGTGCGGCGCGAAGCTCGAAGCTGCGTGTCCGCTTCGCCCTGGCGATCGCCAGCGATGTGCGGAAAGCCGCCTCGGCGAGGCTCGGGTCGTCTGGGCGCTGGCGCTGCAAGGCCCGCCCTAGCGCGCAGTAAGCATCCGCCTCAAAGGCGCCGAGATGCTCGTCACGGACGTAATCAACCGCTCGCGCCGCCGCCGCGACTGCGTCATCGAGCAGACCGCAGGCGAGCGCCGCTTCCGAAAGCGCGACATTGGAATATGCCTTGCCCATGCGCAGGCCCTGCGCGTCGACCGCTTGATTGGCGCGCTCGAGCGCGGCGAGCTTTTCCAGATTGGGATGGAGCAGCGTCTCCGCCCATCCCCAGACAATCGCGCCGTTGAGCAGAAAGAATCCCAGCCGATGCTCGCGCGCAATCTCCACGCCGGCGCTGGCCAATGGAAGCGCGCTTTCAGGCGACCCGCGCTTCATATCGAAATAGGCGCTCATATGCACGGCGAAGGCGAGCGTTGGAACATGATTGCTCTCGCGCGCTCTTGCGTTCGCCACGTCGATCCAGCGGCGGGCGGCGGCATATTCGCCAAGCGGCCACAGCACGATCGCCAGATAGATCATCGCGGCGACTCCGATGTCCTGCCCGAATCGGGCGCCCAATTCCGCGTCGCGGACAGGGTCGTAGAGCGCTACGGCGGCTTCGAGATGCGCGCGGGCCGCGACATAGTCGCCGTCGAGGCTCCAGCACGTAATCCCGGCCAATCGTCGCGCGAGGCAGGCATAGCCGGGATTGCCCAGCATCTCAGCGTCACGCAGCAGGAAATCCAGGATTTCGCGCATCGCGTCGGCTTCATTGCGTAAGTAGAAGCCGGTCCAGAGCCCCCAGCAGGTGACGAACCGCTGGTCGGGGTCGCCGATTTCAGCGATCATTTCTCCCGCGAGCTGAAAGGCGGCCTTGCTCTCGAGCGAGTGGTAGCCGCGGGCGTGGCTCAAGGCGGTGCCGCGCGCCAGCCGCCAGCGCAACCGCACGGCGGGCGTGGCTTCGATCGCCTGATCAACCATAGCCGCGGCGTCCGCGGTATCGATCGCCTGGCCAAATTGAGCGATCGCCTCGTCGAACGCCGAGCGTCGCAACGCACGCTCACCGGCCTTGCCCCATTGGACGGCGGCGGCGTCGGGCAGGCCAGCGCGGGCGAGATGCTGCGCCAGCAACTCAGGCTGCGCCTCGGCGAGATCGTGGAAGCGATCGCGCAGGGCGTTGGCGATGCGCCCATGCAGCGCGGCGCGCCGGCTCTTCAACATCGACTCGTAGGCGGCGTCCTGCACCAGCGCATGGTTGAAAGCATAGTTGCCGTTGGACGGCTCGCCAGACGCGAGCACGAGCCCGGAATCGACGAGCTGGCTCAGCGCGCGACGTAAACTCGCCTCGTCGCCATCGACCACGGCGCTGAGCAGCGCGAAGCTGAAATCTCGCCCTAAAGCCGCGCCGATCTGGGCGATCTCCTTGACCGGGCCGAGCCGGTCGAGCCGCGCCATTAACGAACCTCGCAATGTCGAGGGAATCGCGAGATGCGGCGCCGGCGCGCTTAGCGGAAAGCCGCCCTCACGCGCGCCAAGCTCGCCCGATTCGAGCACGCTCTTGGTCAGTTCCTCGACGAACAGCGGAACGCCGTCGGTCTTGGCGGCAATCTCGGCGACCACCTCCGCGGGAAGCTTGCGCCCGTCCGCGACTCCGCCGATCATCGCGTGAACTTCGCCCGGATCGAGCCGCCCCAGATTGATCGTCGCAGCGTCGCCTTCCTGCCGCCAGGGCGGTTCGAATTCAGGCCGCGAGGTCACGACGAGCAGCGCGGAAAGCGTGCGTACACGTTCGGCCATTAGACCCAACGCCTCGATCGAAGTGGGATCGGCCCAATGCGCGTCTTCGAACAACAACAGCAGCGGCTGGCGGGCCGCCAGCAGTTCGACCTGCTCGATCATCAATTCGAACGTGCGCCGGCGCTGCTGCGGAGGCGTCAGGGCGATCTGGGGATAGCGGTCGCCGGTCGGTATCGACAAATGCGAGGCGAATAGCGGAACAACCTCGCCGAGCTGATCTGTGATCATTTCCATCAGACGCTCGAGCTTGTCGAGCCTCATCGCGGGCTCGTCGAGCGGGCCGATCTGGGCCGCGCGCTCGACATGCCGCACGAAGGGAAACAGCACGCTGTCACGATGGTAGGGGGAGCATTGGTAGCGCAGCGTCAGATGCGCGTCGCCATCAGCGCGGCTCGCCAACCATTCCGCCAACCGCGACTTGCCAATGCCCGCTTCGCCCGAGATCAGCACAGTCGCGCCTTGCCCGCTCCAGGCGCGGCGGCGGATGTCGAGCAGCGCGGCAGTCTCCGCGTCGCGTCCAACAAACTCAGTCGGGCGCGCGCCATGGTCGATTGCGAAGCGACTGTCGGTCTGCGCGACCGCGAGAGCAGTCCATATTTCGATCGGCTGCATCAGCCCTTTGAGCAGCTTTCGCCCCTGCGGTTCGAGTTCGAAGCGATCGCCGACCAGCTTGCGCGTCGTCGGTCCAATCACGACTTCGCCTGGCTTGGCGGCGGCTTGCAGCCGAGCGGCGACGCCGAGCGGGTCGCCGATCACCTCCTGTTCGCGGCCTGCGGAAGCCCCTGTTATCTCGCTGGCGATGACCAGACCGGTGGCGACGCCGACGCGAACCTCGAGCGGTTCCTTCGCTGGCGTTCGCAACGCCGACACAGCCGCGACGATCTCGAGCCCCGCCCGCACGGCGCGCTCCGCGTCGTCCTCATGCGCGCGCGGGAAGCCGAAGTAAGCGTAGACGCCGTCGCCCATGAGCCGAGCGAGAAAGCCGTCATAGCGAGCGATCACGCCCGATACGGCGTCCTGATAGGCGCGCAGCACGAGCCGCATGACTTCAGGATCGAGTCGCGACGCCAACGCAGTCGAGCCCACGATATCGGCGACCACCACCGTGATCTGGCGCCGCTCGCTCTGCGCGCCGCTCTCCCGCGCGCGGGCTCTGCGGGGCTTTGCGCCGCTCGCGACCTGAGCAATCGCGACTTGCGCGATCGCCTTCATGATGCGCTTACGATGACCAAGCGTGACGCCGAGTTGCGCAAGATCGGCTTCGCCGATGTCGGCCAGAGCGCCGCCATCGATATCAGCCGCGCGGAAGGTCTTGACGTAACGCTCTAAGCCGAGGGAGGTGAGCCATTGATCGACGTCGAGCGC
>JAYTRP010000530.1:0-11059 GCA_043746145.1 Hyphomicrobiales bacterium
CCATCGGCGCTGTCGTGTCTGGTTGGTTCTGCGTGCGGCTCTCCGGCGTTTATTTCGCCATGCTGACGCTGGCCTTCGCACAGATCGTATGGTCGGTCGCTTTCCAGTGGACCAACGTGACTGGCGGCGACAATGGCCTGATTGGCGTTTGGCCAAGTGGCTGGGCGTCGGGCGCGGCGCCGTTTTTCTGGTTGACGCTGGCAGCCGTCGCGGCTGGCGTCGCGGCGCTGCGGGCGGTGCTGTTCTCGCCGTTTGGCTACGCGCTCCGGGCTTTGCGCGACAGCGAAGCGCGCGCAGCCGCTCAGGGTCTCGACCGGGCGCGGGTGCAGTGGGCCGCCTTTGCGCTCGCTGGAGGATTTGCGGCGCTTGCGGGCGCGCTGTTTGCGTTTCTGAAAGGCAGCGTGTTCCCCGACGATCTCGGGATTCCGCTCTCCATCGACGGCGTGGCGATGGTGCTGCTCGGCGGCGTCACGACAGTTTCGGGCGGCGTAGTTGGAGCCTTGGTTTTCCGCACCCTTTCGATCTTCGTCATCAGCCACACCGATTATTCCAGACTCGTGATCGGCGTTGCGATCGTTGCGGTGGTGGTCGCATTTCCGCAGGGGCTCGTCGGGGCTTTCGAGCAGTTGCGAGCCCGCGCCGTCACGCAATTGGCAAAGATGCGGCGCGCATGAGCCTGCTCGTCGTTGACCATTTGCGCAAATCCTACCGCGGTTTCGAGGCGGTCAAGGACGTGAGCTTCCGCCTTGGCGCCGGCGAAATCCTCGCCATGATCGGCCCGAACGGCGCCGGAAAGACCACATGCTTCAATATGATTGGCGGCCAGATCGCGCCAACCAGCGGCGGCGTCGAAATCCTGGGACAGCGCACGCAGGGGCTGGGGCCGGCGGCGATCGGGCGGATCGGCGTCGGGCGCACCTTCCAGGTCGCCGCCACGTTCGGCTCGATGACGGTACGAGAGAATGTGCAGACCGCGCTGCTCGCACATCGGCGCGAAGTGCGGTTGAGCCTTCGCTGGGCAGGATACGCGCATGTCGCGGATGCGCGCGCGCTGCTCGCGTTGGTTGGTCTCGAAGCCGAGGAGGACCGGCTCGCCGGGGCGATGGCCTACGGCGACGTCAAGCGGCTCGACCTCGCGATGGCGCTTGCCAACGATCCAAAACTGCTGCTGATGGACGAGCCGACCGCCGGCATGGCGCCGAGCGAGCGCCGCGCCCTGATGGCGCTGACTGCAGGTTTGGCGCGCGAGCGCGGCATCGGCGTGCTGTTCACCGAGCACGACATGGACGCCGTGTTCGGCTATGCCGACCGTATCATCGTGCTCAACCGCGGCGAGAAGATCGCCGAGGGAACCCCAGCGGAAGTGCGCGTGCGCGCCGACGTGCGAGCGGTGTATCTCGGCGAGGGATTGCTGCACGGAGCCGGTTTGTGAGCGATGGGCTCGACATTGCAGGGTTGGACGCGGGCTACGGGCGCGCGCGCGTTTTGTTTGATGTGACGCTGGCGCTGCGACGCGGCGAGGCGGTGGCGCTGCTCGGGCGCAACGGAGCAGGCAAGTCGACCACGTTCAAGGCGATCATCGGCCTGCTGCCGCAGCGCGCGGGCGCGGTTCGGCTTGACGGCGTCGATATCGCGAAACTCCCCACCTACGCCATTGCACGGCTCGGCCTCGGCTACGTCCCCGAAGACCGCCGCATCTTCTCTGAACTGACGGTCGATGAAAACCTGATCGTCGGCCGACGCCCGCCTCGCGAGGGGGCGCCGACCTGGACGCCGGAGCGTCTGTTCGCGCTGTTCCCCAATTTAGGCGAATTGCGGCGGCGCGCGGGCCAACGTATGTCCGGAGGCGAGCAACAAATGCTGGCGATCGCGCGCACGCTGATGGGCAATCCCTCACTGCTGCTGCTCGACGAACCCTCGGAGGGCCTCGCGCCGCGCATCGTCGAGCAGATGATCGCCGCCATCCAAGCCATGAAACGCGAGGGGCTGGGCCTGATGATCAGCGAACAGAACCTCGCCTTCGCCCGGTTGGTCGCCGACCGGGTTTATGTCATCGAGAAGGGCGCGATCCGGTTCTCGGGAACCATGGTTGAGTTCGAGGCTCGCGTGGACATTCGCGACGCCTATCTGGCGCTGTGACGACTTAGATGATGGTTGACGGGCCGACGCCGTCGCACGCCTCAACCAAACACCCGCTGAAAAATCCCCTCCACGCCCTTGAAGTGATACCCCAGGTCGAACAACTCCCCGAGTTCCGCCTCCGATAACGCCGCGCGAACATCCTCATCCGCCTTCAGAAGCGTGAGAAAATCCCCCTCGCCGCGCCAGACCGGCATTGCGTTGCGCTGGACCCAACTATAGGCGTCCTCGCGCGATGCGCCCTTTTGCGTCAGCGCGAGCAGCACGCGTTGCGAGTGAATGAGCCCGCCGAGCCGGTCGAGGTTTTTTTGCATGTTGGCGGGGTAGACGATCAGCTTGTCGATCACACCGGTCATTCTGGCGAGCGCGAAATCGAGCGTGATCGTCGCATCCGGCGCGATGCCGCGCTCGACGGAAGAATGTGAGATGTCGCGCTCGTGCCACAGCGCCACATTCTCCAGCGCGGGGGTGACGGTGGCGCGCACCAGGCGGGCGAGGCCGGTAAGGTTCTCGGTCAGCACGGGGTTGCGCTTATGCGGCATGGCGGAGGAGCCCTTCTGCCCCTCCGAGAAGAACTCTTCGACTTCGAGCACTTCGGTGCGCTGCAGATGCCTGATTTCGGTCGCGACCCGCTCGAGCGAGGAGGCGACCACGCCGAGCGTGGCGAAAAAGGCGGCATGGCGGTCGCGCGGAATCACCTGCGTCGAGATCGGCTCGACCTTCAACCCGAGCTTGGCCGCGACATGCGTCTCGACGCGCGGGTCGATGTTGGCGAACGTGCCGATAGCGCCCGAAATGGCGCAGGTCGCGATCTCTTCTCTCGCTGTGACCAACCGAGCGCGGGCACGGGTAAACTCGGCGTAAGCCAGCGCTAGCTTGAGACCGAACGTGGTCGGCTCAGCGTGAATGCCATGCGAGCGGCCGATCGTCGGGGTCATCTTATGCTCGAAAGCGCGACGTTTCAGCGCGGCGAGCAGCGCGTCGACGTCGGCGATCAGGATATCGCTGGCGCGGGCGAGCTGCACGGAAAGGCAAGTGTCGAGCACGTCCGAACTGGTCATGCCTTGATGCACGAAGCGCGCGTCGGGGCCGACGAACTCGGCGAGATGAGTGAGGAAGGCGATCACGTCGTGTTTGGTCACGCGCTCGATCTCGTCGATCCGCGCGACGTCGAAAGTCACGTGCCCCGCCTTCTCCCAGATCGCTTTCGCGCTCTCTTTCGGGATCACGCCCAACTCCGCCAACGCGTCGCAGGCATGCGCCTCGATCTCGAACCAGATCCTGAAGCGGGTCTCCGGCGTCCAGATCGTCGTCATTTCGGGGCGGGAATAGCGGGGGATCATGCGGACGTTCCTGTCGCGAGTGGTGACCGCAGGCCTTACAGGAGACGCGGCCGGATTGGGAAGCCGTTGCGATATAGCTCGTTCGGCACGGCTCTTGCCAAGCGAGAGCCTGCGCGCGACAAGTCGCGCCGAGGAGTCCGCCTGTGCTCGTAAAAGATGTGATCGTTCTTGGCGCCGGCTTTGTCGGCGTCGGCGCGGCGCTGCATATTCAAGAGCGCGGCCGCTCGGTCGCTATCGTCGATCGGCTCGGGGAAGCCGCGGGCGAGACCAGTTTTGGCAATGCCGGCCTGGTGCAGAGCGAGGCGGTGTTTCCCTACACCTTTCCCCGCGATCCCATTGAGGTCGCCCGCGCGGCGCTCAATCGCGACCCGCGCGCGCATATCCGGCACGAGGCGCTGCCGCGAATCGCCGGCTTTGTTTGGCGCTATTTTCTAGCCTCCGCCCCCGAGCAGAGGCTTGCGACCGCCAAAGCGATGCGCGGGTTGGTCGAGCGCGCCGTTCCCGAGCATCGCAGCTTTGCGCATGACGCGGGCGCGGATGCGCTGCTGCGCGAGGGCGGTTGGATCAAGGTGTTTCGCACCTCGCGCGGACGCGATGCGGGCATCGCCGACGCGGAGGAGGCGCGCCCGTTTGGCGTGCCCTCGACGGTGCTCGACCGCGACGCCCTTATGGTGTTGGAGCCGCACGTCGGCGAGGCCGCGATCGGCGGCGTGCATTTCACTGATCCGCTGTCGACGTCCGATCCCGGCGCGCTGGCGCAGAGCTACGCCGAATTGTTTTGCACGCGCGGCGGGGCGATGCTCAAAGGCGACGCGTCGACGCTCATCCAATCAGGCGACGATTGGATCATCACCACCGAGGCTGGGCCGCTTATGGCGCGCGAAGTGGTCGTGGCGTTAGGTCCCTGGTCTGGCGAATTCGTGCGCCAGCTTGGGTATCGCCTGCCGTTCGGCGTCAAGCGCGGCTATCACATGCATTACGCGCCGCGCGGCAATGCGGGGCTCACCCGGCCCGTGCTTGATCTCGAGAAGGGCTATCTGGTCACGCCGATGGCGCGTGGTCTCAGGCTAACCACCGGGGCCGAATTCGCCGGCGTCGAGGATTCGCCCTCGCCGCGGCACCTCAACCGGGTGGAGCCGTTCGGGCGCGAGATGTTTCCGATTGGCGAGCGGCTCGACCCGATTCCTTGGATGGGCCGGCGTCCTTGCCTGCCCGACATGGCTCCGATCATTGGGCCCGCTGGGCGCCACAAGGGGCTCTGGTTCGACTTTGGCCACCAGCATCTGGGCCTTACGCTCGGCCCCGTAAGCGGCCGGCTGCTCGCCGACATGATGACCGGCGAAACGCCGTTCATCGACCCCACGCCGTTCCGGGCGGAACGGTTCGGCTGATCTCTAGCGCCGCGCGCCTGAAGATCAAGCGCTAGCGTAGCGCTGTTTCCAACCAGGCCTAGCCCCGGGAAAGGGCAGCGCTGTCGCTTCGTAGACGCCGCGCGAGACGGCGCGTGCAAGGCACTCGGCGGCCAGCGTGCCGATTTCGGCTAAATCGCGCAATTCGGGGACTTGCGCCGCGCGCGCGGTAGAGGCGGCGAATACAATGTCGCCGTCGGTGGGTCCGAACGCTGGCCGCATCGACAGCGCCAGCCCGCCCGAGGCCATGATCGCGATGCGGGTCATTCGAGCCTTATCGAAAGCCGCGTCGGTGGCGATTATAGCAATCGTAGTGTTTTCCGGGAGATCGCTGGTCAGCGCAAAGTCGAACGCGTCAGCCACCCGGGGACCCTCGCCGAGACCGCCGAACTCACTACCTTTTTCGTAGGCCGCAGCCCAGAAGTGCGGGCTCGAGCCTCGCGTAACGCGTCCCCCGCAGTTCACCGCGACGAGCACGCCGACGATGAACCCGCGCGAGGACACGGCGCTTGCCGAGCCAAGGCCGCCTTTGAGATCGTAGGTCCATGCGCCATAACCGGCCCCCGACGTTCCCAGCGCAAAATCGGCGCCGAGCCGCTCCGCCGCCTCATAGCCCAGATCGCCGTAGGGCGCGCGCCGGCCCCAGGCCTTGTCGCCGCCGTGGGTAAGATCAAACAGCGCGGCGGTCGGGCAGATCGGAACGCGTGCGTCGCCCCGGGCGAATCCACGCCCGAGCGAGGCGAGCTTCGCCATCACGCCGCCGGTCGTATCGAGCCCGAACGCCGACCCGCCCGAGAGCACGAGAGCGTCGACTTTCTCGACCGTCATTTCAGGTTGGAGCAGCGCGCCATCGCGCAACGCTGGCGCGCCTCCAAATGTCGCGAGGCCCGCGCAGGCTGGCTGGTCGAACACGACGACGCTGACGCCAGAGGCGAGGTTCGCGTCATGCGCGCACCCAACCGCGAGGCCCGGCACATCGGTGATGAGGTTCTTCATGGCCGGCTCTCCTGGCGTGGCGTGTGGTCGTCCTGAGCCGGAAATAACGCTTGGTGCAACCCCCCACCCCGGGAGTGGCGGGCCATCTTTGTGGCTCGGCGGGCTGCCGCGCGATTCCCTCCCCGCTCGTGGGGGGAGGGGAAAGAAAGAACAGCGGGCCATCATCTTTCTTCCGCTGACGCGCACGCGGCTCATTCGAACGGCACGACCTTACAGCGCATCCTCGGCGCGAGCCTCACGATCCGCCGCATTTGATCGTAAAACCGCGAGGCCTCACGGCGCATCCGGTCAATGCCCTGCGGCTTCGCGCTTCGGGTGCGCTCGGCGAGCGCCTTGCGGTCGGCCTCATGCAACGTGCTCGGCATCTCACGCCTCGCGCGCGGGTCGGGATGCAAATTGTCTTGCACGACAATCGCCGGCACGAGTTGATAGGCGCCAATCTCGCCCTCAAAAACCGCGCGACGCCCAAACAGGCTTTGATCCACAGGCTCCGCAAACCGTCGGGTCGCGCGCAGCAACTTCTTCGCGCCCTCCCGGCTAACGACGTAACCCGCCGCGCCGAGATGCTCTGCGCCCAGCCGATGCAGCGCGCGCAAGCCGAGCGGCGCGCCCGCGCGCGTCAGCCAGGCTCGATGATATAATGTTTCGAGCTTCACCAGATCGAAAGCCGGGCGTGACCAATCAATCTGTAAAACTTCGCAAAAGCCTTCGCCCAGATGCACATCGTCCTCCAGCACCGCCGCATAGGCAGCGGCGCTCGACAGCAGGCGCCGCCACACCTTGCGATGGCTCAGCGCTAGCGCCGCCTCCGCCTTCGACAAGCTCGAATCCGACCCGCACCGTGCCCCGAACCTCCGCCCGTCCACCGCCGCGACGAATTCCGCCGTGACGCCCGCGCGCTCCAGTTCTCCCTGCATCCAGGCCCGACGCTCTACGCTTCGCTTAAGGTTGATGACATAGACGGGGATCACGCCGGCAAACCCAGGCGCCTGCGAAGGCGCCGCCACCAGATCGCCTTGCGCCAGCGCGTGAACCTGCGCGCCCATTTCTGCGATCCGCGCAGCCCGAGAGCCTTCCGCATCAAGCTGGCGTAATCGACGGGGCGATCGTGCAGCACCGCCTCGGCGACGTCGAACAGAATGTAGCTGTAGGGAGTCCAGCGCGACTCGAATAGATGAAATACGCCGCCGCGATAAAACGTGCCGGTTCCATAAAGCGCGATATCGCCGAGCCGCCACTTGGGCAGGATCGCCGCCCAGGGGTAGAGCAGATCGATCGGCACGCGGTTCGCCGCGGCGATCGCGTTGAGGCGCTGCGCCACGTCATTCTCGGAATCGGGCCGAAAGCTTGGACGCCCGATTGCGTCCCAGGTCCGTTTCGCAATCGCCATGAACATGGGAGCGGCGAATATTCGGTCGGGGTCGATATGATTGGTCGATTGGGCGCAGCCGAAGATATGGCCGGCGAGCGCCGCCGCGAACGCCTGTTCGACAATCGCGCGATTGAGCGGGAAACAATCAATGTCGGTCAGCAGCGCGACATCGTCGTCGCCGATCTCCGCCATGTAGGCGTCGAGGAAATCGCCGTGATTGACGCCCGTGCGCTCGCGCTGGTCGATGGAATAGCCCAAATGCGCGAAAACTTCGCGCTGCGCTGCGACCACGCGGGTGTCGATGTTGTCCCAGTAGAGGGAGACAATGCGGTTCATGCGCTTTTCAAGAACAGTGCGCCGGGGAAGTCAATGCGCGGGCGCGCCTTGCAAATGCGCCGCGATCCAAGGCTGCAGGATCGTTTGCGCAACGTAACCCGAACCGCCCTCGGAGAGATGGTTGGCGTCATAGGCGACGACGTTATCAGGGAATTCGCCGTCAACCGTTACGCGGCAGGCCCCCTTGGCGCAGAGAGCGTCGATGAGGGAGACGTAAGAGATTTTCTCGCCCCAGCTGATCGCCTTCAGTCGCGAGTCGGTCTCGAAAATCCGCGTGTCCAAATCGAACGTCCCCATCATGGGCGGCGGGCCTGGATGGGTTCGCAGGTAGTCCGCCAGCGCATAGGGAAGCGCCCTGTTCCAGGTCGGGCTTTGACCCACCAGCAGGATCGGCGAACCGCTGCGGCGCTGCAATTGCCGTAGGCCCTCGGCGGCCGCTTGGACATAGTCGGGATAGAGGGTGCCGACGCTGGTCTCGTAGCCGAGGAAATGGGCGCTGGCGATGATCAGGTCGGGCTTCTCAGCCGCGACGCGTTCGAACACGAAATTATTGTCCTGTCGGCAACGCGCGTTGGTGGCTACGTTGCCCAGCGCGATCGGATTTTCGATCAGCGGCACGCAGAATGCGACCGTCAATTGTCCGATCGTGAAGCGGTCGCCGAACACGGCGGCGATGCCGGGATAGAGAGCGGCCGCGTGAGAATCGCCGATAAGCAGGATAAATGGGCGGCGCGGAGAGGGGCCGCCGTCGCAATGGTTGCGCTTGAAGGCGGCCGGTTCGTCCGGATTCTCGCCCGGAACGAAGAAACAGATCTTTTCGCGCCAAGTGTCAGCGTGCTGCGCGACGGCGAAGGCGTCGAGCTTCGCCAAGGCGACCAGCGACGAATTCGAGGACTGCCGCGGCCAGTGCGTAAGCCCAACAAGCGCAATCGCGATGATCCCCGCGCAGAGCCCGGCGACGACCAGCCGAGGTCGCCCCTGATAGGCCCGGCGCACGCCCTTCTCGACAAGCGCGTGGGTCGCCCAGGCCAGCGCCAACGCGACAAGCAGGGCGAGGCTGCGATATCTGATCAGTGCAATGGCCTTGTCCGAACCAATGTAGCGATTAGCGAAGAACAGCAGCGGCCAATGCCAGAGGTAAAGCGGGTAGCTGCGGAGGCCCAGCCAAACCATCGGCGTGCTAGCGAGCAGCCGCCGGTTGATGAAGGCCATCGGGCCGGCTGCAACCAGCAGCGTCGCGCCCAACGCCGGCGCAACCGCCCAATAGCCGGGAAAAGCATATTCCGGTTTCACGACGACGAGCGAAATCGCGATCAGCGCGGAGCCCGCGATGGCGAGCGCTTCGCGCGATCTCCGGTCGCCAACCGGCAGCGCCGTCAGGCCGGCGCCGAGCATCAGTTCCCAGAAGCGACACTGGGGGAGGTAGAAGGCTGAACTCGGATCGCTCGCGACTTCAATCAGATTGGCGCTGAACGATGCGGCGGCGACGGCCGCAATGACGAGCCGGATGTCCCATCGCCAGCGGGATGCGCATACGAGCAACAAAGGCCAGAGCAGATAGAACTGCTCCTCGACGCCCAGCGACCACAGATGCAGCAGCGGCTTCTGTTCCGCCGCCACATCGAAATAACCAGCCTCGCTCCAAAGCAGCCAATTCGAGACAAAGCCGGCCCCCGCGCCGACGTGCCTTCCCAGCGCCCGATACTCGCCCCCGAGCAGGATGACCCATCCGAGCGCCAGCGTAGCCAGGAGAACGAGCAGCAGGGCGGGGAATATTCGACGTATCCGTGCTGCGTAAAAGGTCGAGAAGCGGAAGCGCCCTTCGGCCAGATCGCGCTGGATAATCGATGTTATCAGAAAGCCGGAAATGACGAAGAAGATGTCCACCCCGACGAAGCCGCCCGGCGCCGCATGCGGCCAAGCGTGAAACAGCGCGACGCTGAGAATGGCGATCGCGCGTAGGCCGTCGATGTCGGGTCGGTACGCCATTTGGCCGGCGCCGCGCGGCGCGGATTCCACCCGGATTGCCGCGCTGTTTGCTGTCACGCGTTCCAGTCGACCAGGCCGGTGCCGCTCCAATGACCAAACGAGGTAAGGTCGAGCTTTGGCCGCTTGAGGCCTCGCCAGGTCGCGATCATGTTGAGCATGCGCACATTGTCGAACATCACGATTGGATCGTTCGGCAGCGCTAACGAAGCGAGTGCGGCGATTAGGTTCGATTCAGTTACGCCGTCTTTGGGGCCGTCGATGAAGATGAAGTCGGCATTCTCGAACAGCTCCTGGTGGCCCGCGATCACGCTCAGGTCGGCGACGTCGGCGATCTCCTGCCGGATTCGCCCGCTCGCAAGGTCTTTGTCGGTGAACCACGTTTCGGGAAACTCTCGCCAAGGCTTGGTGTCGAAGGTCGTCACCTGTCCGTCGGCGGGGAGCGCTTCCGACAGCGCGAGCGTTCCCATGCCGGTCGACGTTCCAATCTCGATCACGCGACGCGCGCCAAGCTCAACGACAATGCCCGCGAGCAGCTTGTAATGTTCGCCCGGCCAGACCTCGAACCAGCGCGGCTCCTTTGAAGGGCGCCCTGCATAGCCGCGAAATTCCACGGTGCGGGCACGGTGCGCCGCGCCGAGCGCGACGGTCATGAGCCGCTCTGTCGGGCGCGCCTCGTCGTCGGCGCTGGCGATGACCGTCGGTTCCGCGTGCCGCGCGGACAGGGCGCCAATCGTGCCGCGCAGTTTTGTCCATTCGCGATAGTCGCGGCGCAGATGTCTCATGGCGGCTCGGGTGCTGGCTTCGGAGCGCTCTAATAGCGCCCTGTCAGGCGATTGACATAGTTGAATAAACGCACGGAGTTTCTGGAATGCGCGATGCTGGGGCGCTGCGGCCGGAATTGCGGGTCGCGCCGCAGCCATTGGTCGATGCGCCAGTGCATATAGCGTTTCAGGCTGCGGCGGAAATAGTGCTGGAACGCTGGCCGCGTCTCGCCGATTTTCGCGCCGTGCAGCCGGAACGCCTCGCTGACGGCGATCTGCTCGATCTTGAACAGGCGATGTCCTGCGTCCCAGAGCGCGTCGATTAGCGCCACTGCGTCCTCGAGCGCGGCGATGTCACGCGGCGCCTGGGCCGCGATTAGGCCGCTGTTGTGCGCAAATGCGAGGGCGGGATCGTAGACGTAGCGGCCCGCGTGCGAGAGCGTCGCCGTGAAGCCGTCAATTTCGGGGTAGGGGTCGCGCTCTTCCAAGTGATCCATCGCGGGGCCAGTGGCAGTCGCGAATTGAAGCGCCTCGGCGAAACCCTCGGTGATGTACGAATCCGTGTCGACGAGCACGCAAAGGCCGCCCTCGCGCTTCAAAGCGTCGAGCAGCACGCAGGGTTTAATCCGGTGCGCGTAGCCGCGCGTCCAGGCTGCGAAATCGCCAGAGAGGTCGCGGGCGGTTACTGCGGGATGAAGGCTGGCATAGGCGGTC
>JAYTRP010000531.1:0-11037 GCA_043746145.1 Hyphomicrobiales bacterium
GCCCGAGCGGCTTGGCGATTTTTTCAATCGCTACGCGGGCCTTCTCGAGGCTCAGCGGAAGCCTGCCGCCCAGAAGCCCTTCCGGGTTCAAATAGCCGAGTACGAGATTAGCGTCGGAGATCGTCGGATCGCTGCCGCCTTGGCCATAGCAAGCGGGCCCGGGCTGGGCGCCCGCCGATTGCGGCCCGATCTGCAGAAGTCCTAGCGAGTCGATCCAACCAATCGAACCGCCCCCTGCCCCCAGGGTCTCGACCTGGATCATCGGCACGCCGATGCGATAGCGCAGAAAATCGATGTTCTTGTTGAGGTTGGTCTGACCGTCCTTGGTCAGGGTAATGTCGAAAGAGGTGCCCCCCATGTCGATGGTGATGACATTGGTCTTGCCGAGCGGAGCACAGACATAGAGCCCCGCCTGCGGAGCGGAGGCGGGGCCTGAATTGATGGCGTAGACCGAGCGGTCGCTCATCACTTCGCCAACCGCGAGGCCTCCATTGGACTGGAAATAGCGTACCGGTTCGCGGGCGCCGAGCGATTTGAAATAGGCGTCGACGGCGGCGACGTATTTTCGCATCACCGGCGCCAGATAGGCGTTCAGCACGGCCGTCGAGGTGCGCGTATATTCACGGATTTGCGGGTAGAGTTCACCGCCGACAGTCAAGATCACATTCGGCAGCCGTTCGCGCACGATCTCCGCCGCGCGCCGCTCGTGCGCCGGATTCAGCACCGACCAGACAAACGAGATGGCGACTGACTCGACGCCCTCCGCCGCGAACGTCTCGCAGGCGGCGACGACGTCCTGCTCGTGCAAAGGCGTGCGTACCGACCCGTCGGAGAGAACCCGCTCGCGCACGCCTTTGCGCAGATAACGCGGGGCCAACATGACGGCGGCGGGATATTCGGGATCGTAGCGAAACCCGTCTTCCTTGTGGCCGTTACGAATTTCGATCGAGTCCTCATGACCCGCGGTGCAGATCAATCCCGTTTTGCCGCCGCGATGAGTGATCAGCGCGTTGAGTCCAACCGTGGTGCCGTTGATGCAGAGATCGCAGCTAGAGACAATTTCCTCGGGGGAGAGACCAAGATCGGTGGAGATCAACTTCAGGCCGTTGGCGATTGCGTCGGTGGGATTGGCCGGCGTCGACAGCGATTTGAACAGCTTGGTGACGCCGGTCGCGAGATCCGCAATCACGAAGTCGGTAAATGTGCCGCCTGCGTCGATGCCGAGACGGTAGTTGACGGTCATTTCAGCCATTCCCTTACGCCGACCGCAGGCGCGCGGACGCGGCGACGTCGACTTTGAGCGTCTGCGCGTTCTCGATCACGACGCCGTAGTCTTCCCTGGCGCCTTTGAGCGAAACCAGACCGTTGCGCACGTCGCTCACCACCATCTCGATGGGGCGTTCGCGCGGGTCGCCATAACCGCCCCCGCCGGGATTCATGTTGGTGATTGTTTCACCGGGTTTGATGGTCTCGAGAATGTTGGTGCGGGCGACCTGGACAGCGCCGCCACGATTGATCTCGACGCGCCCAACCTTCTCGTCGATCATCGTCGAGCGGGCGCCCGCCGCGCCCATCGCGGGAATTCGGCGTCCCTCGCCAAAGCCGATGCACAGCATCTCCTTGTCGAGCGGCTCGACCTCCCACGCGGTCCCCGAGCCGCCGCGAAACTTGCCGGCGCCGCCAGAATCGGTCATCAAGGAATAGCGGTGAATGATGATTGGATAGGAATATTCCAGCAGTTCGACGTCGCCTGAGGTCAACGCGCCAAAGCAGCATTCCGGCCCGACCGCATGCCAACCGTCCTGATGTGGCGTGGCGCCGCCGCCCGAGATGATCGTCGCCAACACCATGGTAACGAATTCCTCGTCGGTGCGACTGTCCCAACCCGCCACATTCAATCCATTGGCGTGGCCCCAGGAAGCCGCTACCTTTGACGGCATCGCCTTCTCGAACGCGAGGCGGACCGCGTCCGTCAGCGTCTCCATCGGAGTCGTCGTGCAATTCATGTGCGGCGCGGGCTCCATCGCGTTGCAGATCGTGCCCTTGGGGCCAAAATCCAGCGAGACGCAGCGGTATAGGCCTTCGTTGTAGGGCGGAGGCAACGCGGCGAACATCATCAATCCGAGATAGACGCCGGAATGTGAATTACCCTCGTAGGAATTGATGAAATAAGGGATCTGCGGCGGGCTGGCGATCACGATGTGACAGCTGTCGTCCTTGATCGTGACCGTCGCCTTGATGTCGAAATCGCCAAAGCCGTGGCCCGCGTCTTCGAGGATCGCGATTCCCTCATAGGTTCCATCAGGCACGGTTTTGATCAGCGCGCGCATGTGGCGGTCGGCCATGTCGAGCAACTCGCCGATGCAGGCGTCAACTACGCGCTCGCCGTATTTGTCGAGCATAGCGATCAGGTTGCGTTCGCCGACCTGACAGGCGCCAATCAGCGCATTGAAGTCGCCCTCCTGATCGCGCCTTGCCCGCATGTTGGTGAAAATCATGTTGAGCACGTCATAGCGCGGCTTGCCCCGGTCCCAGATCTTGACGGGGGGGATGCGCAGGCATTCGGAGTAGATGTCCTTTGCGTTCGGGTTGTAGCCCGCGGGTACGGGGCCGCCGATGTCGGTGAGATGGCCCTTGCAGACGGTCCAGTAGACAAGCCTGTCTTTGTAAAAGACCGGCTTGTACATACAGGTGTCGATGGCGTGGCTGCCGCCGAATGCGGGATCGTTGTGCAGGATCAGATCGCCGGGATGGATGTCATCGCCGAAGAACCGCGCGACGGACTTCATCGCGGGCATCAACGAGCCCAGATGAATCGGAATGTCCTGCCCCTGCAAGATCATTTCCGGCTTGGCGTTGAACAGCGCGGTCGAGTAATCATGCGCCAGATTGAATACGGACGAGCGCGCGGTCTTCTCCAGCGCCAGCGTCATTTCCCGCTGCGTCGTCTCAAGCACACCGCGAACCACCGAAAGCGTGATGGGGTCGATCTTCGATTTGATTGCAACTGTCATCGAGGATGCTTCCAACTGAACGATCTCCAGTGAGCGAAGGCTAGAGCGTTTCGCGGATCTGGTTCAAAAGCTTTTGTCGATCGTGGCGCGCGATCAGGGCTTGCTCCATCGTCACCGACGCAAATTGCGCGCCGGCATGTGGCTGCAACTGGCCGATCACATCGAGATCGGCCGAAATGACCGCGCCAACCATGAAATAGCCGCCACCGGAAACCGCGTCGCGATGCAGCACGATCGGCTCTGTGCCACTGGGGATTTGCACCGAGCCATAGGGATAGCAAGCGTCGACGATGTTGGAGGGGTCCGATCCCGCGCCGAACGGCGGTTCGCGCGGCACAAACTCGATGGGGCGGCCGCCGCGAAATCGATAGCCGATGCGGTCGGCTTCCGGCGCGACTTTCCAGTTGTCCGCAAAGAAATGTTTGCCCGCAGCCTCGGTGATGCGATGCCAATATAGGCCGGGCAACATGCGCAGTTGGGTCAGCGTGCTGAGCGGACGACGCAGGTTTTCAGCAACCGTGCAGCCCTCGGAGGCATGCGCGCCCGCGCCGAGCGCGAGTTCGTCACCCGCCGCCAATTTGCGGCCCTGGAAGCCGCCAAGCGCGCCGAGCGTGTAGGTCGAGCGTGACCCCAACACCACGGGAACGTCGACGCCGCCGGAGACGGCAATATACGCCCGCGCTCCCGATTTCAGGAAGTCGAACGCCAGCGTCTGGCCCTTCTTTACGACAAACGACGTCCATGTCGCGCGAGCGACGCCGTCAACTTTTGGTGGCAATTGCGCGCCCGTGACGGCGACCGTCGCATCTTCAGTGAATTCGAGTTCCGGCCCGAGGAAAGTCGCTTCGAGCACGGCGGCGTCTTCGGGATTGCCGACCAACCAATTGGCGACGCTGAGCGAAAACCGATCCATCCCGCCCGAGATCGGAATCCCGATGTGGTAATAGCCGGGGCGTCCCAAATCCTGCACGGTCGTTGAGAGACCCGGCTTGACGACTCTAATGGCCATGGAGCGCCCCCGTCAGCTTAGCATTCGTTCCGTCTATATCCCTCTGGAACGCGTCGAGCGAAAAGCTCACCTTGGCCATTTTCGGGGCGAACTTGCCGGCGTCTACGTCGGCGACGATATCATCGTATTCCACACGTTCGATCGGGCGCCACTTGACGATGTCGCCCGGATTGAACAGGCACATGAAGTCCTTGAGATAGTTGATCTGTTGATTGGGATCGTAGATCGGCATCGGCGTTATGCCGAACATCTGATACCCGCCGGCGCCGCGCACCGAATAAATGCAGCCAAAACAGCCGCCGTGGCCGACCGTCAGCCTCGGCGTATCGGTGCGGGGCCGCAGATATTTCGGCGATTGAATCTGTCGCGGACGATCGACCATCTGGTAGAGAAACGGCAGCCCCGCGACAAAACCGACCATCGAGACGAACCAGGGCGCGCCCGAATGCGCCTTCACGAATCCGTCGACGCCGTCGAGATGATTGATCTCAGCGGTATATTCGATGTCTGTCTTGTCAGGCGTCTGGTGCCGATCGCGAAACCGCATCAGCGTCTCATGCGTCCAGGGATCGTTATACAGCACGGGAATTTCTATGATGCGGGTTTCGAGCAACGAGCGCCCGGCGCCGACGGTCTGTTCGATTGATTGGATCTCGCGCTGGAGATCGTCGGCCTTGATGACGTCAGGGTCGAACTTGACCTGAAAAGAGGCGTTGGCAGGGCAGATCTCGGTTACGCCTTTGATCTGCGCGGCCCGGATCGCGGTGGTGATCGAGAGGCTCTTGAAGAAAGCGTCCAACGACATCGCCTCGTCGCATTCGACGAAGATATGCTCGTCGCCTCCAAAGGAATACCGGCTGGTCATCGGTTGCTGTCCTCCTTCGCGAGGGCGTTTTTGGCGAGCCATGCTTCGAGCCAGCCGGTGTCGACATCGCCGGCGATCACGTCAGGCGCCTGCGCGAGCATCAGGTGAAGCGGCTGCGTCGTGTGGATGCCTTCGACGTGCAATTCGGACAGCGCGCGTCGCAATCTCGAAAGCGCCATCTCGCGGTTTTCGTCCCACACGATCAACTTGCCCACCAGCGAATCATAGAACGGCGAAACATTGCAACCCGCATACAGCAGCGTGTCGAACCGAGTCCCAAAGCCGCCGGGAATCCGCAAGACGGTGACCGTGCCAGGCGATGGGCGGAAGTTTAGCGTAGCGTCCTCGGCGTTGATCCGAACCTCGATCGCGTGTCCGCGGAGTTGAACGTCATGCTGCCGGTATTGCAGCCGCTCGCCCCCGGCGATGCGGATCATTTCCCGCACCAGGTCGATGCCGGTTATCGCCTCGGTGACGGGATGCTCGACCTGGATGCGCGTGTTCATCTCGATGAAGTAGAACCGCTGCAACGCCTGATCGTAGAGATATTCCAGCGTACCCGCGCCGCGATAAGCGACGGAGCGGGCCAGCGCGACCGCCGAGGCGCATAACTCGTCCCGGATGGCCGGCGTCAAAGCAAATGCTGGCGCCTCCTCCCAGACCTTCTGCCGGCGGCGCTGCAGCGAACATTCGCGCTCGTAGCAATGGATGGCGTCGACGCCATCGCCGAGTATCTGCACTTCGATATGTCTCGCCCGTGCGATGAACTTCTCGAGGTAGAGCCCGCCGTCGCCAAACGCCGCTTGTGCCTCGGCGGAGGCTTGGTCGATCGCGGCCTCGAGTTCGTCTTGTGATTGCGCGATGCGGATACCGCGCCCGCCGCCGCCCGCCGCAGCCTTGATCATCAGGGGATAGCCGATCTCTCGCGCCAACCTGACCGCCTGCGCGGCGTCCTCCAGCCTGCCCTCGGAGCCCGGCACGACAGGCACGCCAGCCCGGATCGCGGCGGCGCGCGCGGCGGCCTTGTCGCCCATCGTGCGGATCGTCGCGGCGGTCGGACCCACGAACGCTAGGCCTTCCGCCTCGACGGCCTCGGCAAAGCCTGCATTCTCGGACAGAAAGCCATAGCCGGGGTGCACCGCATCGGCGCCGGTCGATTTCGCCGCCGCGACCAGCGCATCGATGTTGAGATAGGACCTGCTCGCCTTCGTCGGACCGACATTCACGGCCTCGTCCGCCATCTTGACTGCCAGCGAATCCGCGTCGGCGTCGCTGTAAGCCTGGATCGTGTGCACGCCCAGCTCCTTTGCCGCGCGCTGAATCCGAATGGCGATCTCGCCGCGATTGGCGATGAGCAGGCGGGACAGGGCCATTGCTAAGCCAATTCCACGAGGACCTGACCCGCCATGACGGGATCTTCGTTTTCAACCGCGAACTTCAGGATTGTACCGCTGACATCGGCATGGACTTCGATGAAGGATTTCATGACTTCAATCAGCCCGATGACGTCGCCAATCGCGACCATTGCGCCATCCGCCTTGAACGGCGGCTTGTCGACCGCCGGACGACGGTAGAAAGTTCCCGGCAGGGGCGAGAGAATCTGTTTCGGCATGGCTCCCCTCAGTCTGGTTGTCGTGACGGCGCCCGCTTGAGCGCGGCCCGCACCGCCGTCGCTATGTCTACGGCGTTCGGCGTGTCCGAATGGACGCAAATTGTCTCGGCGCCAACTTTGATTTCGCGGCCTCCGACGCTTGTCACCTTACCTTCCGCAATCGCCCGCAAACAGGCGGCGGCGGCCCGTTCCGGGTCTCTCGCGGGATGCTCGCGCGTAATGATTACCGCCCCATCGTCGCTGTAATCGAGATCGGAATAAAACTCGGCGATGAAACGATGTCCACGGGCTGCATAAATGGTTTCGTGCAAGGTGCCGACCATGCCGAGCAGGGGCGCCTTGAACACGTCGGCGGCGTCGCAAATGGCGTGCGCCATCTCTTCGCTTCGAGCAGCCATGCCATACAGCGATCCATGCGGTTTGATATGATTGAGCGTCACGCCCTCCGCCTCGAGGAAGCCCTTCAAGGCGCCGATCTGATAGATCAGGCAATTGGCCAATTCTTCGCGACTGATCTTCATTTCGCGGCGCCCGAATCCCTGCAGGTCGGGCAGCGAGGGATGCGCGCCGACAGCGACGCCGTTAGCTTTCGCCAATCGGACCGTCGAGCGCATATGGTTGAAGTCCGAAGCGTGAAATCCGCACGCCACGTTGGCGATATCGATCAAAGGCATCAGGCGAACGTCGTCGCCCATCCGGTAAAGCCCGAAAGACTCGCCCATGTCGCAGTTAAGGGTGGCCATCTCGCCTCCTTTCGACCTCGGAGAGGTAACGTGTCGACCTCGGAGAGGTAACGTGTCGACGTCGGGAAATGTAACGTGTCGACGTCGGGAAATGCAAACTCGCGCTTCTTTTGGCTATTGTAAAATTGAATTTTTTGCGCCACCATATCGGAAAGTACGATAATGTCCCTTTCTTTGCGTCAGTTTCGATACTTTGTGGCTACTGCGGAAGCGGGTCAGGTCAGTCAAGCGGCGGTCAGCCTTAATGTTTCGCAATCGACGGTGACCGCCGCGCTGCAAAAGCTGGAAAGCGAACTCGGCGCGCCGCTGTTTCGCCGCCTCGCCTCGGGAATGGAGCTCACTATGGAGGGCTCCCGCTTCCTGACACACGCGAGAAACGTTCTCTCAGCCGTGGCCGTCGCGCGCCGCGCCCAACTGAACGAGACGACGGAGCTGAAAGGTCTGACGCGGGTCGGGCTGTCTTACACGGTCGCTGGTTATTTCCTGCCGCGCCATTACGCGAGGTTCACCAGGAACTATCCCGACATAAAGGTCGAGTTGAACGAGTTGCCGCGCGCGGCGATCGAGGAGGGTTTGAAGGACGGCACGCTCGACATTGCGGTGATGCTGGTTTCGAACTTGGAGGACAAGGAGCGCATCGCATCCGAAACGCTTTTTCGCTCGCGCCGCAGACTATGGCTGCCGGTCGAGCACCCGTTGCTGCAGGCAGATGCCGTCGACTTCGCCGACGTCGCGCAATGGCCCTATGTCATGCTGACCGTCGACGAAGCCCAGCAGACCGCGTCGCGCTACTGGGGTTCGACCGGCCTTCATCCCAACGTGATTTTCGTGACCTCATCGGTGGAAGCCGTGCGCAGCATGGTCGCGGACGGCCTTGGCGTGACGATCCTGTCCGACATGGTCTATAGGCCCTGGTCGTTAGAGGGCCAGCGGCTGGAGCAACGCAACCTCATAACGCCGATCCCCACGATGGACGTGGGTCTGGCCTGGAAGCGGTCCGAAAAACTCGGACGCGCCACCAAAGCATTCGCGGATTTCCTCGGGCTTTCCGTAAGCGGCGGTGTGTGACGCGCGCATGTTGTGCAGAATAGGCGGTGGGGTGTGGCTCGAATAATTGCGGGTTCAAGGCCAGACGTTTGCAGGCCCGCTCGGGATTTCCATATCCCCGAGAATGCGCTAAGGACCCCTATACGCGCCCGTAGCTCAGCTGGATAGAGCGCTGCCCTCCGAAGGCAGAGGTCACAGGTTCGACTCCTGTCGGGCGCGCCAGGGGTCTCAATGGGTTACTTTTGGACGCCGTTACCCGGTTTGATGGGGTAAACAGGCGCTACGCTGGCGAGGCGCGACTATCCGTGACACGGGTCGAACCGGAGCATTTCCGCCCTAAGGTACCTGATAACGGCGCCGGTCTGCCGCCGGACTTCGATCGTAAAAAGTCCAAAAGTCTAGGAATGACAATAATTGCTGGACTTGGCCGCCAACTCGGCAGGCAACCTGAATGGCCGAATGTTCAGCCGGGGCCGCGGTTTGTATTGGATTTCCCGCATCACCAGGGTGAACCCGCAAATTCTTGTTCTCTGGAACGGCTCGCGTGCGTCGAATGAATGTCCGATGTGAAAGGTAAATATTTAGAGTGAGTCGTTCGCTACGGAGAGCGGTCTGTCGTAGCCTCAGTCTCAATCAATTAGACGAGCGCCGCGTTCAAAGCTGAAATAGCGCCAAATCCACTGCATCATGACGAGCGTGCGTCTTTCGTAGCCGATAAGCAGAAAGACGTGAACGATGCACCAAAGCAGCCAAGCTATTTTTCCCTTGAGTTGTATTTTTCCGTAAATATATACTGCGGCATTTCTGCCGATCACAGCAGTATCACCCTTGCTACGATACCGGAATGCAGCAAGCTCGCCGGTGTTGCGTAACTCTCGGCCCAAGTGCTGACCTTGCTGTTGCGCTACTTGGGCGAGCGCGGGAAGCGCGCTTCCGTCCTGGATGAACCAAGCGACGTCTCCAATTGCAAAGATGTCCTTGTAGCCCGATACGGCCATGGTCGCGTCGACCGGAATTCTGCCAGCGCGGTCGGCCGTACCGCCGAACCAATCGGCGCCGGGAGCCGCCCGGATGCCCGCGCCCCAAATTACCGTCGCGGCTTCGATCGCTTCGTTTTCTAACTGTACACCGGCAGCATCGATATGGCGCACCGGACTATTCAGGCGCACTTCGACGCCCAGCCGTTTCAAAACATTGGCCGCATAGGAACTGAGCGGCTCCGGAAACTGCGTGAGTAGCCGCGGCCCCGCTTCAATCAGGATTACGCGCGCTTTTGCCGGATCAATCCGGCGAAACTCACCATGCAACGTCCAGCGCGCTAATTCGGCGACGGTTCCCGCCATCTCGACTCCGGTCGGGCCGCCACCGATAACAACTATCGTCATCAGGGCCGCGCGCCGCTCCGGTTCGACGCAGCTTTCAGCATCCTCAAAGGCCTTCAAAAGGCGGGCTCGAATGCTTCGTGCGTCGGCAATAGATTTGGGGGCCGGAGCGCGAGCCGCCCACTCGGGATGATCGAAGTAATTATAAACCGAACCGGTAGCCACTACCAATTGGTCGAACGCGATATAGCCCCCATCTTCAAGCAGCGCGTGCCGAAGCGTCGTGTCGATCCCTGACACTTTCGCCAAGACCACGCCGATATTGGCGGCCTTACCGAGTACGTCGCGGAGCGGAGCGGCAATGTCGGCGGGCGACAAGGCGGCCGTCGAGACCTGATAAAGGAGGGGTTGAAACAGATGATGGTTGCGACTGTCGACAAGCGTTACGCAAGCGCTGCAATTGGCGAGAGTGCGTGCGCAGGCCAGTCCGCCAAATCCGCCGCCGATGATTACAATCCTGCGACGTCCATCAACGGCCAGCGGCGTTCTATCGAGATAAGGGGCGAGCAAACGGGTTTCATCCCGCCAAAGTATGACGGGGAGCGGCAGAGACCGGATATGCACGACCGTTGGCGCCGATCGGCTTCACTGTTCCAACCCGCATGACCTCCCTCACCTTCTACGGGTTGGCTTGCAAGGCGACCAACCAATCACTTTGTACGGGGAATGCCTCGCATTCCGACTTTTACGCCCCAATAAACATACTGCTGCGCGGGCGCCCGCGTCAACAACGCCGTCTGGCGCCGCCTAAGGCATGGTTGACATAGCATTCGACGCAGACAGGTCCCGAGACGTATCATCTGTCAGCGCACGTCTGGTTCCAAGCGCCCGCAGAGGCGCAAAGCTGCCGGAGCCTACAGCCGGCCGCTTAATCGTACGAAATGGCGTTAGATTGCGTACCGGACAATGATAAGCGATTTTTTTGAGTTTGTGCATCCGAAACACTGTTGTTAGCATCGCTTGTCCTGCACCGAACTACACAGTACTCCGCGATAGTGCTACCCAGGCCGCCAGTTACTGCAAAGGTGCGCGTCTGGCGCTGTGGGTTTTTATCGCATTTCGAAGATCGTGCGCTGGCAGGTAATTCATTTCTGGGATTTGATGTTTAAATATTTCTGATAAGTATTTTTTTGCCGTAAGAGCTGCCGTTGAATCCAAGCGGAAGTTCGGCGCTGCATGTCTGGAATATGCTGTTTTCACGAAATGTTGAGTGTCGACGCGACTATTGCTAAACAACCAAACCGTTGGTGAGCGCGAAACGAGGCCAGCATTTGTCCGTCGTCTTTTGGACTCACGCTAAACGCGGCGACGTTCTCCTATCAAAATTTAGCGCAATCTCTATCTGATAGTCCTGAGACTTTCGAC
>JAYTRP010000532.1:0-11034 GCA_043746145.1 Hyphomicrobiales bacterium
TAGTCGCCACCTATCTGGCGTTGCTGGTTGCGTTGAGCGCCGGCGTCGCGGCGTTGGGCGGAAATGTCGGGCGATTCGCGGTCGCCTTCACCGCCGTATTCGTGCTCGCCTATGCGAGTTGGTTTGTCGGCGCCTGGGCCTATCTCGCGGCGGTGACGCCTGCGGACCAGACGAAGTTCGGCGTTGGTTGGTCGCTAAAGCTGACCAACGAGGGCGGCTACATCGTCGCGTTGATCGTCGGACTCGTAATCGCCAATGGTTTTCCGCGCTTCGCCATTTGGTTGAAGGAGGCGATCCGGCCCGAACTCTACATCAAGATCGCGATTGTCATTCTCGGCGCCTTCATCGCGGCCACCGCGGCGAGCAAGCTCACCTTCGCCTCGTCGCTGCTTCTGCGCGGAGTGGCTGCCATCGTCGAGGCCTACCTGATCTATTGGTCGATTGTTTATTTTATCGCCCGCAAATATTTCGGCTTTTCGCGTGAGTGGGCGGCGCCGCTAGCCTCGGGAATCTCGATCTGCGGTGTCGCCGCCGCCATCGCGACCGGCGGGGCTATTCGCGCGCGGCCGCAGGTGTCGGTGCTAGTCTCCTCGCTAGTGGTGATCTTCGCGGTGGTCGAAGTGCTGATCCTGCCATGGCTGGCGCAGGCGTTTTTCTACCATGAACCGCTGGTCGCGGCCGCCTGGATTGGGCTTGCGGTCAAGACCGACGGCGCGGCCGTCGCGGCGGGCGGCATTACGGAAGCGCTGGTTCTCGCGCAGAACGCAGCCGAGGGGATTCGATATCAGCCGGGCTGGATGCTCGGTGTGACCGCGACGGTTAAGGTGTTCATCGACATTTTCATCGGCGTTTGGGCCTTCATCCTCGCCTATATCTGGACCAACTACATCAATCCCTCCGAGGAGGCCGGCCGCGCGAAAGTCAGCGAGATCTGGGAACGTTTTCCAAAATTCGTGCTCGGCTTCGTCGTGACTTTTGCGATCGGCCTCGTGCTTGCCCTGACACAGCCCGCAAGCGCACTTCCGAAGCTGACCGCCGCCATTGGGGAAGCCAATGCGTTTCGCGTGATTTTCTTCCTGCTGACGTTCTTCTCGATCGGCGTGATGTCGAATTTTCGCGATCTCTGGCGCGAAGGACTAGGCAAGCTGGCGGCGGTCTATCTGGTATCGCTGTTTGGTTTCGTCGTCTGGGTCGGCCTGATAATTTCCTGGCTGTTTTTCGCTGGCGTCAAGCCGCCGCTCGCTTTGTGAACCGGGAGACCACGCCATGCCCGACCAACATCTTCGCGATGAACTAAAAGAGCCCGTCGAGCCGCTGCTGCCGATCGAGAAGAAATTGATCGGCTGGAGCTTGGGCTTGGGCGTCACGCTGCTCCTGCTGCTGGTGGTATTGAACCATTATCTGCCATTGGGTTGAAAGGGCGTTTTTCCGCTGGCGCGTAGCCTTCGCGCCGCCACGCGGTTGCAAAAACTTTCTTTGAAGCCCATCGCGCGAACCGATATTGTAGTCAGTATGACTAGAAATTCCGAGCGTTCCCGCGACAAGCCCACTAAGCCACGGCGCAACGCTGCCGGGTCTGGTCTCGACGGCTACTGGCTGCTGCAAGACGCCAAGGCGCGGTTCAGCGAACTCGTTCGCCGAGTGCGCAGCGATGGTCCGCAGCACGTCACGGTCCACGGCCGCGATGAAGTGGTGGTGATTTCGGCGGAGGAGTTTCGCCGCTTGAAAGGCGATCGCACCGGGGCATCGCTAATCGCCGCGATGCAGGCGTCGCCGCATCGGGATATCGACATCGAGCCCGCGCGAGCGCCGATGCCGGCGCGCAAGGTGGACTTGTGATGGGTTGGTTGCTCGACACCAATATTCTGTCGGAGCTGCGTCGTCCCAAACCTCAGCCCGAGGTAGTGGCCTTTATCGAAGCGCAGCCGCTCGACACGCTTTACGTCAGTACGGTCACGCTCGCCGAAATCCGTTTCGGCATTGAGCTTGTCACCGACGCAGGCCGGCGCGCCGAGCTTAATGATTGGCTCGCGCACAAACTACGGCCGATGTTCAATCAGCGCGCGGTTTCCGTCAGCGAGGACGTGATGTTCAAATGGCGGCTTTTAGTTGAGGAAGGCCGCAAGAGCCGTTATACCTTTTCACAGCCTGATCTGATCATCGCCGCGACTGCGCTCCATCACGGACTCACAGTCGTGTCGCGCGACGTAAGTGAGTATCAACGCGCCCGTGCCCCGGTTCTTAATCCGTGGGAAGCGTCTTGAGTGTCTGTCCGAAAACTCGACTCTGAAATCGCAAAGGAAACTCGGCCCGAGAATTGAGGGCGTGCGCCGAAGCCCCACGTTTCCTGGGAAACGCACCCTGAAATTGAACCATACGGATCCCTACGAACACCGGTGTTCCACACGGATATCTTTCCGGGCAGACACTAAGAGTATTCCTTCCCAAGCGAAATCGACAAGTTCATTATTTTGGCGAAGTAAGTTTGGGCATCGTTGGTGCATTTAGCGACTACTTCCAATATTTCCCGAAAATCGCGCTAAGTATATTCGATGAAGTCGTTTACTTTTATTACTGTTTTTGTACCCTCCAGCTTATCCTTTCGTTTTTCTTCATGCTGCTTAGCATGTCAAATAGAGTATGACTAAATTTATTGGATTCACAGTAAAGTATTGAGTCAGTTCGATCATCGCATATCGCCCAAAGTCCATGCACAACGTCGTTACGTCGATGAGTAATTTTACGTATCTTAGCGTGTAAAGCATTAGATTCTTCGACTAGCCTCTGCGGTACTCCATTCGTTTTAGCGGCAGAAATAAATAACTTTTCTCTTAAGCTCATATCGAAGAGGGAATAATAACAAGCTAAAGCAATAGGCGCCTCACCGGACAGTAGAAGAGCAAATGGGAGGCTTAAAACATTCTCTAACCTCGACCAATAACCCGCGACTAATCCAATGAGAATGGCCAAATTAGGTCTCTCTAGAATCGCATCTGGGGCCATTTTAATTATTTGGTGGGCGCGACGTTTAAATGGCTGCGGCATAGTACGGACCTGAATCGTGGGCACAATTAACTCCTATAGGCGGCTTCACAATTACAGGTGCAACCCAAATTTGCTATTGCTCGGATCGACAGCGTCGCCGATCTCTCAAAAGACGCAGGGTTTGAGCAATAGGCGCATCGTCAGAATCATTGAGTTTCGCATCAGCGGATATCGCGCGCGAGATTAGAGGCGCGACCCCGCAGTTTATCCCCTCTCTTGGGATTGACTGGACGTCGCCGAGCGGGTTTCCTGCTCAAGAATGGGGGGCGATCATGCGGCTCGATCACGTCAATATTCACGTTTATGATCTCGCGGCGGCGCGCGACTTTCTTGTGCGGCTGCTGGGCCTCGAGGTCGGGTGGCGGCCGGCGTTCACGGCGCCCGGCGACTGGCTGTATCTCGATGGGCGGGCGGTCATCCACACCTGGCTCAAAAGCCAAGAGCGAGGCCCGGGATGGGTGGACCATATCGCGTTCGGCCCGTGCGGCGACCCCGGCGCGAAGCGCGCCGAACTGCAACGGCTCGGGTTTGCGTTTACGGAAACCGGGCTGATCAACACCGATATCACTCAGTTCTTCGTCAGCGGGCCCGAAGGCATGAGGATCGAGCTACAGTGCCAGCTGGAGGGTGACTAAGGCTCTCGACGTCGCCCCACTGAAATCAAGAGTTGGGCTCGACCAAGCGGAGGCGATGGCGTAACGGTCGTGTCAAACAAGCCGATCGGCTCAGGGGAGAGACTATGTCAGGACGCCTCGCAGGAAAAACCGCCGTGCTCACCGCAGCCGCCGCGGGTATCGGGCGCGCCACCGCTGAAGCGTTCGCCCGCGAAGGCGCGCGTGTGATCGCGACCGACCTCGACGAGGCCGGGCTTGCTGGTCTTTCCGGAGAGAAACGCCGGCTCGATGTACGCTCGACAGAGGCTGTCGAAGCTCTCGCGCGCGATCTGGGTCCAATCGACATCCTGTTCAATTGCGCGGGCTTTGTTCATCATGGCGCGGCGCTTGATTGCTCCGACGCGGATTGGGACTTCTCGTTCGACCTTAACGTCAAATCAATGCACCGCACGATCCGCGCCTTTTTGCCGGGCATGCTGGAGAAGGGGCGCGGCTCGATCGTCAACATCGCCTCCGGAGCGTCTTCGGTGCGCGGCATTCCCAACCGCTATGTCTACGGCGCCTCGAAGGCGGCCGTGATTGGGCTCACCAAAGCGGTGGCGGCGGACTACATTCGCAAGGGCGTGCGCTGCAACGCGATCTGCCCAGGCACGATCGAAAGTCCTTCGCTGGAAGGCCGCATTGCGACGCTCGCCCGAAATTCCGGTCAGACCGTCGATGCCGTGCATCAGGCCTTCGTCGATCGGCAGCCAATGGGCCGCTTAGGTAAAGCCGAGGAAGTGGCGATGCTCGCTCTCTATCTCGCGTCCGACGAGAGCGCATTCACGACAGGGCAGGCGCATCTGGTTGACGGCGGTTTTGCGCTGTAGCAGCGCCATTCCCCAACGGCCTCCTGGCCGTAAACATCACAGCGCCGTTAGGCGTAGGGATCAATGGTGAGGCCGCGGCGACGGAGCGCGGCGCCAAGTATGCGCAACGCGCTCAATCCGTGGCCGCCTATCTCGGCAAGCGGGCGCGGCGTCGCTCGCGGCAGAAGTAGCGTGATCTCGCAAGTCAATCCGCGCGGATTGAAAGAAAGCGTCGTCTGCCCTTGTTCCGGCGGGAGAGCGGACGCAAGCAGCCGCGAGCCAAAGCCGCGACGGGTCGGTGCAACCACCGGTGGGCCGCCCCGTTCCTGCCATAAAATTTTCAGGTGCTCTCCCGTAGTTCTCCAGCCGAACAGCACGAGCCCGTCAGGCACGCTGAGCGCTCCATGCTTCAACGCGTTGGTCGCCAGCTCGTAGATCATCAGCGCCACTGCCGGGGCATGGTCGGGCGGTACTGGCAGGCGCGCTCCGCTGATCCTGAATCGGCTGGAATCGAACGGCTCGACAGCTCGATTTACGAACGCCATAAGATCGTCCGCGCCGGGCTCGACTTGCAGATTTTGCGCCCGCGCGAGTGCTGTCAAACGCGCGTCGAACAGGGTCGTGAACTCGTCGAGACTGTCGACCCCTCGCGCCGTCTGCCGCCCGATCGCCTGAACGATAGCCAGAACATTGCGAGTGCGATGCGCCGCCTCGCGAGCGGTCGCCAGCGCATGTTGCTCACGCTCGAATAGCGCCCGCACTAGCGCCCTCACCAGTTTCGAGACGACGATGAGTATTCCGCCCGTCGCGACGAACGCGACCGTTCGCACCACATCAATGGACTGCAGATTAAACGCCGTGGGGGGCGCAAGCAGAACTCCAACGACTAGCGCCGTACTGTAGAGGAGTGCGCCAACGCCGGCCCTCGCCCCCGCCGCCAAAGCCGCGACGAATACGCAAGGTGTGAAACAGATGAACGGGAAACCGCCGTGCAGAAAAGGCTCCAGACTCAACCTGATCAGCCCCGCAACGAGGACGCACGACTGCGCAAACATCTGACCCCGCCAGAAAGCCGGCGACTTCAGCATTGTTCGGCGCCAAACGGCCATGCCTAGAGAACCGTCATGTCAATGAATTGCCAATATACGTGGGAACGACGGCTCTTATCTTGGCGTTCGCGACACAAGTCCAGAGTATTGCGGCCCGCTGGTTCAAGTCAAATTGATTTTGCGCAACCAAGCAGGCGACTGCGTTTAGCCGGATTTTCAAAATTCCCGCGCTGCTCTAGAACGCAGGACGACTCCTTAGAGCAAATGTCATGACCCTAACGCCCCCAAACGCAATCCGCACCGAAATCGCCGAAATTCTGACCCGGTTGGGCGTCGCCGGCGCCCGTTTCGAGCAAGGCGGACTCGTCGTGCGTTCGCCGATTGATGGAAAGCGAATCGCTTCTGTCGTCGAAACACAGGACGTAGGCGCCGCGATCGCAGAGTCTGAGGCTGCCTACCTCCTCTGGCGCGCAACGCCGGCGCCGCGACGGGGCGAACTCGTTCGCCTGATCGGCGAGCAGTTGCGCGCGGAGAAGGCGATTCTGGGAAGGCTCGTCACGCTGGAAGTTGGCAAAAGTCCCTCCGAGGGGCTCGGCGAAGTGCAGGAAATGATCGACATCTGCGATTTCGCGGTAGGACTTTCGCGCCAGCTCTACGGTTTGACGATCCAGTCCGAGCGGCCCGATCATCGGCTCAGCGAGCAATGGCATCCGATCGGCCCGGTCGGCGTGATCTCGGCCTTTAACTTCCCCGTCGCGGTCTGGTCGTGGAATGCGGCGCTCGCCTTCGTCTGCGGCGATTCTGTGATCTGGAAGCCCTCGGAGAAAACGCCGCTTACGGCGCTTGCCGTGGAGGCATTATTCGCGCGCGCCGCGGCGAAATTCGGCGATGCGCCCGCGGGCCTGCTGAAAGTCCTGATTGGCGGCCGCGCGGTCGGCGAGGCGCTGGTTGACGACATCCGTGTGCCGCTTGTCTCCGCAACCGGCTCGACGCGGATGGGCCGCGAGGTCGGAGTTCGATTGGCCCGACGCTTCGGGCGCGCGATCCTCGAACTTGGCGGCAACAATGCGTCGATCGTCACGCCCTCGGCCGATCTCGATCTGACCCTGCGCGCGGTCGCTTTCGCCGCGATGGGCACGGCGGGGCAGCGTTGCACTTCGTTGCGGCGGCTGATCGTGCATGAACAGGTCTACGATGCGTTGGTTGGTCGCCTGAAGAGCGTCTACGCGACGATCTCCGTTGGCGATCCCATTGCGAGCGAAGCGCTGGTCGGCCCGCTGATCGACGGCGGAGCGTTTGACGCAATGCAGAATGCGCTGGCGTCGGCGCGCGCGGCGGGGGCAATCGTCCACGGGGGCGAGCGGGTGGACGTGAACGGGCCGGATTCATTCTACGTGCGGCCCGCGCTCGTCGAAGCGCCCGCGCAAGTCGGCCCTGTGGTTGAGGAAACCTTCGCGCCGATTCTCTATGTCCTCAAATATCGCGATCTGGACGAGGCGATCGCGTTGCAGAACGGCGTTCCCCAGGGCTTGTCGTCCTCGATCTTCGCCACCGACATTCGCGAGGTTGAGCGGTTTCTCGGGGCGCTGGGTTCCGACTGCGGCATCGCGAATGTCAATATGGGCCCTTCAGGCGCCGAGATCGGCGGGGCGTTTGGCGGCGAAAAGGAAACAGGCGGTGGCCGTGAGAGTGGCTCGGATGCGTGGAAGGCTTACATGCGGCGCCAGACCAGCGCCGTGAACTACGGCCGCGGCCTGCCGCTGGCGCAGGGCGTCAAGTTCGACTTGGGCTGAACCTGCAAGCTGTTGTTCCCGCAGCGGGAACTACCCAGGCGGAGAAGGAAGACAGGGCCGCGCAGAAACAAACAATGTACGCAAAGACGGATCGGCGTGCCGCGTCTCGGAAAGGCGAGCGGCCGAAGAGTGGGCTCTACGCAGAAGCGGCAAAGCGCGACATTGCCAGACGCTCGAAAATGTCGAAGTCGGAGTCGGAGCAGGCGCTGGGGCGATAGCCGTCACACCGTCCGCCGTTTGCGCTGTCGATATTGATCGGCGATCACCGCCGCGATAATCACCGCGCCTTTGATGATCTCCTGGTAATGCGCATCGACGTTGAGAAACGTGAAGCCAGACGTCAGCACACCCAGGATGACAGCGCCGATTACCGTGCCCGTCAGGCGGCCGACGCCACCCGAAAGCGAGGTTCCGCCAATCACCGCGGCTGCAATCGCGTCGAGTTCGAAACCCGCGCCGACGCCGGCCTGTCCGCTAATCGCGCGCGCGGTGTGCACGACGCCACACAGGCCTGATAGCGTACCCGCGATTGCGTAGACCAGCACGATATGCCGCTCGACATTGATTCCCGATACGCGCGCCGCCAGTGGATTGGCGCCGATTGCGTAAGTGAACTTGCCATATCGGGTGTAGCGCAGCATTACGTGGAACACGGCCGCCACCGCGAGGAAGATGATGACCGGCTGCCAGCCCGCACCGATCTCGGCGTAGGAATCCTCGATATTTCCGATCGGTTGACCGTTGGTGTACCAATCCGCCACGCCTCGTGCGGAAACCATCATGCCAAGCGTCGCGATGAAGGGTGGAATCTTTGTGTAAGCGATCAGGCCGCCGTTGATCATCCCAACCGCGAGGCCGCCGAGCAAGCCTGCAACGACAGGGAAGATCGGATTGAGCCCGGTCAGGCTGGGATAGATCGCGTGCGTGTAGCCTTGTGTCTGCGCGAAGCTCGCCGCCAGCATCGCGGTCATGCCCACGACCGATCCCGACGACAAATCGATGCCGCCCATGATGATGATCTGCGTGACGCCGACGGCGATGATGCCAATCTCGGCCTCCTGCAAGATCATGATCTTGATGCGCAGCAGGTTGAAGATGAAAGTCTGGCCTTCCAACAACCAGCCTAGCGCTTCGAACAGCAGCATCATGCCGAGCATGACGCCCAAAATGCTCAACTCGGGCGGCAGGCGACGCCGCCGACGTGGAGCGGCTTCAATCGTAGCGGCGGCGGAAACGGTGGCCATAACGGTCGGTCCTAGACAAGGCGGCGCTATTGCGACGCGAGTTCCATGATCTTCACTTGCGTCGCATCCTTCCGGTCGACGATCCCCGTCATGCGGCCCTCGTGCATCACCAGAATACGGTCGCTCATGCCGAGCACCTCGGGCATCTCCGAGGAAATCATGATGACCGCGCAGCCCTGTCCGGCAAGTTCCGAAATAAGCCGATGGATTTCCGCCTTGGCGCCGACGTCGATGCCGCGCGTGGGTTCGTCGAGAATGAGAATGCGCGGATTGGTGAGCAACCAGCGGGCGATCAACACCTTTTGCTGATTGCCGCCAGAGAGGTTGAGCACCGCTTCTTCCAGATCGGGCGTGCGCACGCGAAGCTTCTGCTTCTGGTCGAGACAGAGCGCCTCGATCTCGCGCTCCTTGACGAACCCGGCACGGGCATGGCCGCGGCGGAGCAGGGCGACCTGCATGTTGGCCGTGACGTCGAGTAACAGGAAACAGCCGCTCTCCTTGCGGTCCTCGGTGAGGAACGCCATACCCGCATCCATGGCGACGCCGGGATTGCGCACGATCAGCGCTTTGCCATTGACGGCGATCGTTCCCGCCGTCGCTGGCGTCACGCCGAAGAGCGTCTCGGCGACGTTGCTGCGACCGGAGCCGACAAGGCCGGCCACGCCGAGAATTTCGCCCTTTCTAAGCTCGAACGAAATATCGCGAAAGCGGCCTTCCAGGCAGAGGCCGCTGACCGACAGCACGACATCGCCGATTGGGACGGTCTGCTTGGGAAACATCTGCGTGATCTCACGCCCGACCATCAGCTTGATGATATCGTCTCTGGTTACGTTGGCCGCGGGATGTTCGCCGACGAACTTGCCATCGCGAAACACGGAGACTTCGTCCGCGATCTCGAACAGCTCATTCATCTTATGCGTGATGTAAACGATGCCCTTGCCCTGCTCTTTGAGGGCGCGGATGATCTTGAACAGATGCGAAACCTCTCGATCCGTCAGCGCGGAGGTTGGCTCGTCCATGATGAGAATATCGGAATCATAGGAGACCGCCTTGGCGATCTCGACCATCTGCCGGCTGGCGACCGAGAGGTCGCGCACTTCGGTCTCCGGGTCGAGATCGATGTCGAGGCGAGCAAACAAGTCGCGCGTGAGCCGGCGCATCTCGTCGTGGCGGATGAGGCCGAAGGCGTTCAGCGGCTCACGGCGTAGCCAGATATTCTCGGCGATCGTCATATACGCCATCAGATTTAGTTCCTGATGGATCATCGCGATTCCGTAGCGTAGCGCGTCGAGCGGCGAAGTCAGCGCGATCTCCTGCCCCTTCAGCCGGAACGAGCCGGAATCGGGGGAATAGATGCCTGATATGATCTTCATCAGGGTCGACTTGCCCGCCCCGTTTTCGCCCATCAGCGCGTGCACATGGCCGCGCTTCAACTTGAATGAGACATTATCAAGTGCGAGCACGCCCGGGAACGATTTGCGAACATTCTCGACCTCGAGCAGATATTCCGCCTTCGGGATCGCGCCGCTCTCGCGCACCAACTGGGCCGTCACTGGACTGAGCATAGGACGCGCTCCTCCCTGCGCGGTGCAAATCGAACCGCGCCGGGTTAGCCGGCGCGGCGGATCTATCAGTTCATTTTGGAGAATTCAGCCATGTTGGCCGGCGTCACCAATTGGAACGGGATGTAGACTTTCCGGTCGACCGGCTTGCCTGCGGCGAGCGCAAGCGCTGCATCGACCGCGCCCTTGCCCTGGCCCGCTGCATCCTGGAATACGGTGACTTTCAAGTCACCCGATTTCATCGAAGCGAGCGCGTCCTGCGTCGCATCGACGCCGCCGACGATCGCCTTCTTGGTGTCGACGCCGGCCGCCTTCATCGCCTGGATCGCGCCAACCGCCATCTCGTCGTTGTTCGCAACGACGGCGTCATATTTCAGGCCCTTGGAGAGCCAGTTGGTCATCAGGTTCTGCGCTTGCGTGCGGTCCCAGTTTGCGGTCTGCTCGGCGATGATCTTGATGCCCTGGCACGCGTCGGTGTGCAGAACGTCATGCACGTCGGCGGTGCGCTGCACTGCGGCCTGGTTGGAGAGTTCGCCCTCCATCAAAAGGATATTGCCCTTGCCGCCGAGCAGCTTGCAGATTTCCTTGGCCTCGAGCGTGCCCGATTCTGCCTCGTTCGAGGCGACGAAGGCGGCTTTGGGTCCGAGCGTTTCGACGTCGGCGGGCTGGCGGTTGACATAAACTAGCGGCACGCCGGCTTCGGCGGCGAGCTTGGTCATCGCTGCGGTCGCCGATGTGTCGACAGGGTTGACGATGATGGCGTCGACTTTGTTGGCGATGAAATTCTGGATCTGCGAAAGCTGTTTCGAGACGTCGTTCTTCGCATCCTCGATCTGCAACGAAAGGCCTGGTTTGGTCTTGCCGTAATCGCTCATGCCG
>JAYTRP010000533.1:0-3579 GCA_043746145.1 Hyphomicrobiales bacterium
GAATACGGCGTAGGGAATGAGCTTTGCGAATCACGGAGCAGGCACGTCCGGATGTCGGAGTGACCTCGCCGGCAGCGATGCATTCATCCCGGCCATAAGTATTGACCCGGCGCCATCCTTTTTAGCACGGCGATGGATCGTTACGAGCGTGCCGAGAGGCCAAGCAAGATGAGCTGTGCATTCCAGTTCGCTGGAAGATCGATAAGTCGTGAAACGCCGAACCCTCTCGGCAATGTTCCCGCGACAGCGCCTTTGACGATTGCCGGCGCGAGGAACGCCAGCGACAATATCGATCTCGCTGACCGCTCCGGTAGACCTTCGCGCAATGCGATGGCTTCGATTCTGGCGGCAGGATCGCACAGGAGCTCGTCGAGCCAGGATTTACCCTTTGTGATGAAGTCAAGGAGCTTGTCGCGCGCTTCTGGCCGCATCGGCCGAGCGCCCTCGGCGGGCTGCATCAGTTCTCGTTTGCGTCTAAATGTCTCCGGCTGCCAGGCGATGACTGTAGAACTCGATTGGGGACTCTCGGCGGGCCCATGAGTACTTTGGTCGTCGATCCATCGGACGTCGATGGACCTGCTCCCGATGATGACACGTTCGATGTGTTTTTCGACTGTGTCTCGATCTGAAATCGGTTCTGCCGATTTGTCGTTGGTGATCGGGTTCAATGCAATGCAATCGCCGCAGCCGGCGGGGTCTTCCATCTGCTCGGACGCTGTTGATATGCTGCCTGTCCGGATACGGGGCGCGGTCAGATTTGTCACGATGGTTTCGATCTCGCCGGCGGCGATGCGCGACACCGAGCCTGCCTCGTCTTTGCGTCCTTGCGCCAGAACGCAAGAGACGTAGTAGCGATATCGGACCCCTTTCTTGATCGCGTAGCTCGGCGTCATCCGGTTGCCGCGATCGTCGTAAATCCTCCCGAGCAGCAACGCTTGCGAGCGTTCGTTTTTTTGGGTCCGGGCGCGAAGGTTCTGGTCGAGCTTCGCCTGGACGGCGTCAAACAGGGCGACATCGAGGATGGCCTGATGCTCGCCGGCATAGCTCTGGTCACGATGGTTAATCTCGCCCAGATACATGCGGTTACGAAGTATGTGGGCGAGCGGGCCATTGGTCAGAGGGGTTCCGCCGATGGTCTTTCCCGAGGCTTGGGTCCGTATTCGGGTGACGATGCTCCTGGCTCGCAGCTCTCGCTGCAGTGCCGGCAAGGATCCCAGCGCGAGGTAGCGCTCGTAGATCGTCCGGACAGTCGAGGCTTCGGCCTCATCGACGATCAGCTTTTTGTCCCTGACCTCATATCCCAGGGGGACAACGCCCCCGACCCAGATGCCCTTCTTCTTCGAAGCGGCGATCTTGTCTCGTATGCGTTCACCCGTGACTTCGCGTTCGAATTGAGCGAACGACAGCAGCACATTCAGCGTCAAACGCCCCATGCTGGTGGTCGTGTTAAAGGACTGCGTCACCGAGACAAAGGAGACGCCATGCTCGTCGAACAATTCTACCAGCTTGGCGAAGTCGGCGAGCGATCGGGTGAGGCGGTCGACCTTGTAGACTACGACGGTGTCGATCCGACGCGCCTTGATGTCCTCCAACAGCCGTTGCAAAGCGGGCCTATCCATCGAACCGCCGGAGAAGCCGCCATCATCGTATCGATCGCGGATCAGCTTCCAACCTTCATGGGTCTGGCTCTTCACGAAGGCCTGCGACGCCTCGCGCTGGGCGTCGAGGGAGTTGAACTCCTGATCGAGGCCCTGGTCCGTCGAAACACGCGTGTAGATCGCGCATCTCAAGGTTTTTATCGGCGTCTGCTTCATGACGCGACCTCGACGGTCGCCGAAAGCCTCCGACGGTCATTGAGCACAGCGCGCTTGGGCCTATCGGCCGCTTCCCCGCCCTTGCCCTTACCGCCACCGGAGCCTACGTCGCGGCCTTGGGATCCGAAGAAGAACCGGTAGCCGTTCCACTTCACGCCAGTGATGGCGAACGCCACGCCGGAAAGGCTGGAGAAAGTCTTCCCTTCCCATGCGAAGCCTATCTCCAGCACCATCACACGTTCGATCCGACCGCGCCATTCGCGCGTCATGACTGCACCGGGCTTTAGGATCCGAGGAGGATCTGATCGTCGGGCCTTGGCGGGGGAACGCGCTGACGATTCGGAACGTGGCGACAAACAGGGATTGGCTGAGGAAGGAGGCCAAGCTTCTGGCTCAACGATCGGCTCGGACACCGAGAATCTGGCGTCGCGTTTCGTCATCCTCGCTAACGCCGTAGAGGTTTGCCGGTCGAGATCGCCGAACGTGGCCGCCTGAACACGATAGGCCATCAGCCGAAAGAGCAGGGAACGGGGAATGTGGGCCGGGGGGAGCCGGCCCCATCTGTTCCGCCATTGCAATCGCAGCTCGTCGAGACCGAGGCGCTCCATCGCCTCGATCTCAACTTGCGCTTTTGCGACGCCGCCGCCGTTCGCTTCGCGACGAGGAGCGGCGACTGCGTCAGGCTCCGAGGTCAACGGCGCCGCCTGCGCCGCTGCTGGATTAATCGCGACCCGCAGCGATCGCATGGTTCGGATCTTCATCGCCATCAAGCCTAGTGCACGACGTTAATGGCATAAGCGCTCCCGCCTTCCGGTCGGGGTCGTCGCTCGATCACGTAACCGCGCTTGCGAAGTCCTGTTAGCGCGGCCCGCGAGGTGTGCGGCAGCCAACCGGTGGCCGCGATGACCTCGTCCAGCGTCGCCCCCTCGTTTCGCTTTAGCAGCCCAAGCACATTGGCGATCTTCGTCCCTTCGCGTGGAGCGGTCGCTACGTGCGCATCTAACGCGGCCAAAGTGGCGGCTATCTCGGCCATTGACGCCGCCGCGTTCGACTCGACTGGAGTGTCGGTCGTGCTTGCTGAATCCTTCGAGCTCAGCGCCGCATCGGGCTCGCCCGACGCTGCCGCATCCTCCTCCTCGATGCGCGTATTGGCATCCGCCGAAATGGCCCTACGTCCGGCCGCCGTCAGCTTGAGCGTAGTCGATTTCCCCGCCTCTTCGTCGCGGCGCCAAACCGGCGCGCCCGTCCTCGCCTTAATCTCGCGCGCAAGACCCGCCCCGACGAGTTTCGCGGAGATCTCGATCAACGCAACCGCTTTGACGCCGTCCGGCGGCTCAAGGCGGCGATCCTCGCGCGCCAAGGCGGCGCTCATCATTGCGAGTTCGAAATTGGAAAGCTTGATCGACATTCTCTGGACCCGTGGCTCAGCAAGAGCTCAGCCAATCCGAGCCCTCACCAGCGCGAGCCCCGGATCGGAACGATCGGCGGGGCGGGGTTTGCGGGCGCGCGCGATTTGAAAGCCGCGGCGTGCACACCATGCTCGGTTCCGAGGAAAAGGCCAGTCCATTCTAGTTGACGGGTTGTTATTCGGGGCGCCAAGTTGATCCGCTGCGTTTAATGTTGATTTCCGTCATGGATTGACCCACTTTTCCGTTCCGCGCTGACCCAGCTTTTTCGCGAATTCGTGTTCTTTGGCTTGGTTCACGCGTTGCAGAGAGGGTCAGCTGGTCGCGGAAAAGTGGGTTAATCCGGGGCGGAAATCAAC
>JAYTRP010000534.1:0-11020 GCA_043746145.1 Hyphomicrobiales bacterium
CAAACCTAGATATGGGTTTGTCAAATAGAACATCGCCGGCCGCTCTTGCGAACAAACCCGAAACCCTATTCCCTCCCCGTATGTCCGCCGCCCCGATTCGCGATCCCCTCGCCGGCCTGAACGACGATCAGCGCGTCGCGGTCGAGCATGGCCTTGGCGATCCCGAGGGCGCGGCGCCGCTGTTGGTCATCGCTGGCGCGGGTTCGGGCAAGACCAACACGCTGGCGCACCGGGTCGCGCATCTGATCCTGAACGGCGCCGACCCGCGCCGCATCATGCTGGCGACGTTTTCCCGTCGCGCCGCCGCCGAGCTCAATCGACGCGTCGAGCGGTTGCTGCGGCGCGAACTGACGGGCGAGGCCGCCGCCGCGGCGACGCCGTCCTATGCCGGCACGTTCCACGCGATCGGCGCGCGGCTGCTTCGTGAATATGCCGAGCGGCTCGGGCTCGACGCCAACTTCACGATCCACGATCGCGAGGATTCCGCCGACCTGATGAACTGGGCGCGCCATCAAGCAGGTCTCTCCGAGCGCACAGACCGGTTCCCGACCAAATCCACCTGCCTTGCGATCTACTCGCGCGTCGTCAATGCGCGCATCCCCTTGGCGCAGGCGCTGGGCAAACATTTCCCCTGGGCCGCCGCGCACGAGGCATCGCTGAACACTCTGTTCGCGCGCTACGTCGAGGCCAAGCAGGCGCATGCGGTGCTCGACTACGACGACCTGCTGCTCTACTTCGCGCAGATGCTGGCCGAGCCCGATCTGGCGGCGGAGATCGCCGCGCGGTTCGATCATCTGCTGGTCGACGAGTATCAGGACACCAATCGGCTGCAGGCCGAAATCGCGCTGGCGCTGCGCCCGGGCGGCCGTGGATTGACCGTAGTCGGCGACGACGCGCAGTCGATCTATTCCTTCCGAGCCGCGACCGTACGCAACATCTTGGACTTTCCCGCTTCGTTTCAACCGCCAGCGAAAGTCGTCACGCTGGAGCGCAACTATCGCTCGACCCAGGCGATTCTAGCCGCCTCCAACGCGGTGATCGGTCTCGCCGTCGAGCGCCACGCCAAAACGCTATGGAGCGATCGGATCACGGGCGGCGCGCCAGCGCTAGTGACGGTCGGCGACGAGGCCGAGCAGGCGTCTTATGTCGCGACCCGGGTGCTGGAGAACCGCGAGGCCGGCGCGACGCTCAAAGGGCAAGCGGTGCTGTTTCGCACCTCGAGCCATTCGGCCGCGCTGGAGCTCGAACTGACCCGCCGCAAAATCCCGTACGTGAAATTCGGCGGCCTCAAATTCCTCGATGCGGCGCATGTGAAAGATACACTGGCGCTGCTGCGCTTCGTCGAGAATCCGCGCGATGGGGTGGCGGGATTCCGCGTTGCGCAACTGCTGCCGGGTATTGGGCCGGGCCATGCCGAAAAAATCGTCGCGGCGGCGGGTGCGCGAGACGATTTCGCGAGCTTGCGCGCTTATGTCCCGCCCGTGAAGGCGCGCGCGGCTTTCGCGGAATTTGCCGAACTCGTCAGCCGCGTCGCCAAGGGCGTTCCCTGGCCCAGCGATCTCGCCGAGATTATTGCTTGGCGGCGCGTCACGCTCGAGGAGAGTTATGATAATTTCGCGACCCGCGCCGCCGATCTCGACGCGCTCGATCGGATCGCCGCGACCTACCCCTCGCGCGAACGTTTCTTAAGCGAAGTGACGCTCGATCCGCCGGACGCTGCCAGCGATGAAGCGGGTCCGCCGCATCGAGACGAGGATTATCTGATCCTGTCGACGATCCATTCGGCCAAAGGCATGGAATGGAAATCGGTGTTCGTGCTCAACTGCGTCGACGGATGCCTTCCCTCCGATCTCGCGACCGGCTCAACCGATGAGATCGAGGAGGAGCGCCGGCTGCTCTATGTCGCGATGACCCGCGCAAAGGAAGAACTGGAGCTGATCGTGCCCCGCCGCTTCTACATCCACGGCCAGCCCCGCAACGGCGACCGCCACGTGCTGGCCGCCCGCACCCGGTTCATCCCGCAATCGCTGATGCGCCACTTCGAGCGAGTGACTTGGCCAACAGCCGCGACGGCGCCGCTCACGTCCGCAGCGGCGGGGCCGCGGGTGGATCTTGCGGCGAGGATGCGGGCGATGTGGCGGTGAGGGGCAGGGCTGTTCAGTTCTCTAATTTTTGAAGGGGTTGTGGGATTCCCGAAGGCGCGAATATGTGAATCGCTAGGCGACACCCCGAATCGGGGTTGTCGCATGAATCCGTTGCTTCTCGAGATTTTGCGATCGATCCCAGATCATCGCCGCGCAGAGTGAAAGCGGTTTGATCTGGCGACGGTGCTGCTTTATGCGATCCTGGCGATGGTCGCAGGCGCCAATTCCTATCGCCAGATTCATGGTTTCATCGATGTGCGTTTGCAACGCCTCAACGAGGCGTTCGGCCTGAAACTGCGGGGCTCGCCGTCCTACACCGGGTTGCGGTTGATTTTGCAGGGCGTCGATCCCGCCGCTTTGGAGAATGTATTCCGGCTGCAGGCGTCGACCCTGGAAGCGCCGCCGTCTCAGGCGGGTCTGGTCGAGGTCGCCCTTGATGGCGAGACGCTGCGCGGCAGCTTCGACGCCTTCCGTGACCGCAAGGCCGGGCATATGATGTCGGCGTTGCGGCAGGCGGACCAGATCGTGCTCGGCCATCTGATGGTTGAGCAGAAGAGTAACGAAAGTCCCGCAGCGCCGGAACGGATCGAGGCGTTGGGGCTGACGGGCGCCTTGTTCACGCTCGACGCCGAGCACTGTCAAAAAAACGGTCCCAGCCGACGGCTTCCTGTGGGGCTAGAAACAGTTTTGGCCTAAGCTGACGGGGGAAGGGCGCAGTCAGCACACGGCACTGATCGAAAATCGGCCAAACTCTCCGATGCAGTTCGATCACGGCGTATCTCACCGGGACACTCTGGCGAAATACGCCGTCGCTTATTTTAGAATGTCGCGCTCCATCCGCGTCCGGGCCAGTTCGGCCTTCAACCGGCTAATCTCCATCTGCTCTTGGCTGACCGCCTTGACGCCAGCTCGCTCCGTCAGACGACCCGCCGTCTACGCCTTCACCCAATTGTGGAGCGTCTGGCCTGAGATCCCAAGCGAAGCGCCGACCTCAGACTGTCGCTGACCACACTGCACCAGCCGAACAGCTTCTTTCTTGAACTCAAGCGTGAAATCCGAGCGCGGTGTTTTCGTCATATTGGCCCCTTACGGCGTGATGTTACATCATCTGCCTTGGGAGACGTTCTTTAGGGGCAAGGTCAATCCGCTATGAACGTCGCTTCGCAGGGCGCCAGGCACCGCATTGACCGAAGAGAGCCCACCTGCGTTGTTTAGCGGATTGATAACGTCCAAATAATCCTGGAAGAAGCCGGTTGCGACGCCAATGCACAGAGCTTTTGCTCTCTGTGCATCAACTCGCCCCGGCTTCTCGTTTTAGCAAGCTGCTTGCGCAACAAGCCTATACTGTAGCGGTATTGGCGCCAGCCGCAGCAATGCGCTGCATATAAAGGCCATGAAAATCGATGGGATCTACATATAGCGGGGGATAGCCGCCAGAGCGAACCGATTCCGCAACAATCTGGCGCGCGAAGGGGAATAGTATCCTAGGGCCCTCAATCATAATCAGCGCTTGCACTTGTTCAGCCGGGATATTTTCTATTCGAAAAACGCCTGCATAATTGAGTTCGAATTTGAACAGCGAGTCGGCTCCTTCGCCGGCGCCGCCTTCCAAAACGAGACTGACTTCATAGTCGTTGGGGGCCAGTTGCCGCGCGTTCACATTAATCTGCAGGGATATCTTCGGCCCGGTTTGCTGCGGCGCGAGAGTGCGCGGGGCATTCGGGTTTTCGAACGAAAAATCCTTGGTATATTGTGTAAGAACGGAAAAGCGTGATTGCCCCTGGTTCGAAACGGAAACCCCATTCGCATCATGATCAACCATAGGGATCCCCATTTCTAATTATGTTAGGCTACCCCAAATAGGGGGCTTTGATTTACCGCGGCGGTAACATAGCCCCGGCAATTCGACAAGGTTTGAGCGTTGCGAACGCTAACAGGTTTGAAGGCGCTTCATCTTATAACCCGGAGCGTCGAAAATCGTCTGCTCGGCCCGAAACGCTCGGGGAAGGCTCTCCGAGTTTTACAACGTAACCCGCCTCTCCCGGCTCTCTCAGCTTGCCTGCGTCAAATGCAGCTAACGCGGCCCCGGGTGCGGTTGGGTGAGCATTCAAGGCCGCAATGGGTCCTGCCTCAGGCTTTGCCGGCGGCGCCATTGGCGTAGCGGCGCCTAGACGACTCGGCTCCAAGCCCATTTCTTGCCGGATTTGCACATTGATGTCCTGGGTCGCTTGCTCCACGTCAGGGGGAAGACTGACGCTGTCGGACGCCGCAGCGGGCGCTCGGTCAGTCGCCTTACGGATTTCCGCGTCAAGGAAATGCGCAAGTTTTCTCGCCCCAGCTTTGGTGAAATGTATTCCGTCCGAACCGCGCAGTTTCGCATTTTGACCTTCCATATTCGGCCCGTATGCGTCGAATTGCCCCGACTGATCCGCGAAAGCATCCCAGATATCAATATAGTTCGCGCCCGCGTGCCCCGCATGTTCCTTGAACAATTGGTTCAACGCCGCGACTTGCGTGTTGACATGCTCCGATCGCATCGGGGGAAGACCAACCCAAGCCACCGGAATGTGCGCGTTGTGAAACGGGGCGACGATAGCTTCGACTCGCTGCGCATAAAGCTCTCGCCAACGATCCGTAAGCGGTTCCACGAAATCAGCGCCATCTCGAAGCGGCTGCATGTCGTTGATGCCCAGAAGGATCACCGCATAGTCGACTTTTTCCTTGCTCGCAGCGATATCGGCCGCTGCCTTGGCCCAATCAAAATAATCATCGCGCACAAGACCCGACGCGTCGTGAGCCTTGTTGGCGACGCCAAGGTCCGCCTTGTCCGCAAGAGTTTCCGTCAAGCCTTCGGCCGCCGAAATAGCCAAACTGTCGCCAAGCACTTCGATGAAATGGCTAGCTTGGACAGAGGAAGGATTTGAGACATTTGAAGCGCGAGTGGTAGAAACAGGGACAAAGTCGTGAGCTTTTCGCTTCGGCTTATGCGTAACCGAAGTCGCTGACGATGCGGGAGGCGCGCCCTCCATAGGCCGAAGGGGCGCAGGCTGAGAAGGCGCGAACAGATGCGAGAAGAACCCGCCTAATCCGGTTTCTTCAGCGTTGGCGGAAAAAGTCCCGGTAACGATCAGGACGAGCGCGGCGATCGATGATCGCCGTAGGGCACTCTGCAAACCAGTCCTCATGAGCCTAAACTTCCGCTAGTGACTTTCCTTGAGCGCTCGTAGCAAGGAAAGAGTGGGATAGCCGTCCGGAGACAGCCCGACTGACGCCTGATAAGCGCGAACAGCGACTTCCAGTTTCGCCCCGGGAACGCCGTCGATGGATCCTACATCCATTGCCTTCTTCTTCAACAAAGACTGCAACTCCCGTACTTCGTCGGCATTGAAGAAATGGTCGTTGACCGGCCATTTGGCTTGCAAAAAGCTACGTCCCAATATGGCGTCACCCAGTAGAGCCACCCCCAGCGCATAAGACGTGGAATTATTGTAGGCTTTAATGACGTCGAAATTAGACGTAACCAAGAACACAGGTCCTTTCAAGCCAGTCGGCATCAACAATCGAACTGGCGTATTCGGCGGGATGACATGGCCAGCGCCTGTTTTTACGCCTCGCCGAACGAAACTTTGAAACGACGCTGCTGGAAGAAAGTCTGACGAGGAAAGATGGAAGTTGCGGGGCAGCGTCACCTCACAGCCCCATGGCAGATCGCGCAACCATCCGTGCTTCTCGAAATAATTCGCGATTGATCCAATGGCGTCCGGCGCATCGGACCAGATGTCTCGGCGCCCGTGACCGTCGAAGTCGACCGCATAGTCTAGGTAACTTGAAGGCATGAACTGAGGCTGACCCATCGCGCCGGCCCAAGAACCTCGCATCGAGCGTGGATTGATGTCGCCAGCCTGCAAGATCTTTAGGGCTGCTAGGAGTTCATCGCGAAAGTAATCTCCGCGGTAATGAATGAAGGCGAGATTCGCTAGGGCGTTAATTACGTATATATTTCCGGAGAAAGAACCAAAGTCGGTCTCCAGGCCCCATATTCCCATGACTACGGCGCTATCGGCGCCAAAAACATTGCGGGCTTTGACAAGCCAGTTTCGAACGTCGGCAAATCTCAATTTACCGGAGTGAATTCGTATAGCGGATACAGCGGAGGACAAGTAGACCCAGATCGGCTTGACGAATTCCGCCTGACGGTCTGTGTTCGCCGTGATCTCATGATCGAGATGAACATCCTTGAACGCACTGTCGAACGTAAATCGCGTCACTCCCTCAGCCTGCGCCGCCGGCCAGAGGGACTGAATGTATTCGGAAAAATGCGCGGGATTTTCGTTCTCGTCCGCAAGTCCCGGCCCCCCTGCCGCAGCCAAGCTTGCCAGCAGAATAAATTGGGCCAATTTGCGGGTAGAAACAGTGATCAACTGCATGTCTCGCCAACGTTAGAACAACTAGCCGGCGAGTGGAAGAGTTACTTCATCTAGGTTGCGCTGGACTTAATGTCCTCAGGACGGGGCATAGAGATGGTATTGTATCCAGCATCAACGAAGTGAACCTCTCCCGTTACGCCGGATGAGAGATCCGAAAGCAGATAAAGAGCCGCGCCGCCGACGTCGTCAATCGAAACCGTCCGTCGCAGGGGGGAGTGCTCTCGGTGAAAATTAAACATGAACCGCGCGTCGCCGATGCCCGCACCCGCCAGCGTACGAATCGGACCCGCTGAAATAGCGTTCACTCGGATACCCTGAGGGCCTAAGTCTGACGCCATATAGCGAACGCTAGCTTCCAGCGCGGCCTTTGCGATACCCATAACATTGTAGTTTGGAACGACGCGTGTCGATCCGCCGAACGTCAGCGTCAGCATGGCTCCGCCGCTGTTCATAAGTTCCGAAGCCCTTTTGCCGACCTCGGTGAATGAAAAGGCCGAAATGACCATAGTGCGGATGAAATTCTCACGACTGGTGTTGAGATATCGGCCTTTCAGTTCGTTTCTGTCGGAAAACCCAATGCAGTGAACGAGGAAGTCCAGGCTGCCCCAACGAGATCCGATCGTCGAAAACAAGGCGTCGACAGATCTTAAATCCTCGACGTCGCAAGGCAACACCAGTTCGCTTTTTAAGCTTGCCGCAAGTGGAGCCACCCTTTTACCCAACGCGTCTCCCTGATACGTGAACGCCAGTTCGGCGCCTTGTGCCGCCAAAGAGCGAGCGATCCCCCAGGCAATCGAGTGATCATTGGCGACCCCCATAATGAGGCCACGCTTTCCCGACATGAAATTGGATGTCATTCTATTCCTTTGACGACGATCACGCGTCTACGTGTTTGAGGACGAGCGTCGCGTTGGTGCCGCCAAAACCGAACGAGTTGGAGAGCACCGCCCTAAGTTGGACATTGTCTCGACGTGCTTGAACAATTGGCATGTCGCTAAAGGCCGGGTCTAGTTCCTCAATATGCGCGCTTTCGCAAATAAAACTGTTTTGCATCATAAGCAATGAATAGATTACTTCGTGGGCGCCAGTAGCGCCTTGCGAATGGCCCGTTAGAGATTTTGTTGCGGAAATCGGTGGGCAACTTTCGCCGGAGCCGAATACAGCTCGAATCGCCTCGATTTCCTTCAAGTCACCCACAGGAGTCGAAGTCGCGTGTGGATTGATGTAGTCGATCGGAACTTTTACCGTCGACAATGCCTGGCGCATGCAACGAGCGGCGCCCTCTCCCGATGGCGCCACCATGTCAGCTCCATCCGAAGTCGAGCCATAGCCGACGATTTCGCCGTATATCTTGGCGCCTCTCGCTTTTGCGTGCTCCAACTCTTCCAATACAACCACGCCGGCTCCGGCGGAGATGACGAAACCATCTCGGTTCCGGTCGTAGGCGCGCGACGCGATTTTAGGCGTCTCGTTGTATCGGGAAGACATCGCGCCCATGGCGTCGAATAGCACGGACAATGTCCAGTCCAGTTCTTCGCAGCCGCCCGCGAACATGGTGTCCTGCTTGCCATAGGCGATGTGCTCGTAAGCAGCGCCAATGCAATGATTCGACGTCGCGCAAGCTGACGAAATGGAATAGCTTACGCCTTTGATCTTGAACCAAGTCGAAAGAGTCGCCGAGGCGGTAGAGCACATCGATTTTGGAACCGCGTAAGGCCCCACCCGCTTCGGACCCTTCGTGCGAGCCGTGTCGGCGGCTTCCACGATCGCGCGCGTAGACGGTCCGCCGGATCCCATTATCAATCCGGTTCGTTCATGTGACACCTGATTAGGCTCAATTCCGCTATCGCGAATCGCCTGCTCGAGCGCGACGTGATTCCAAGCCGTTCCCCCACCGTGAAATCTCAGGGCGCGCCGGTCGACGATGCCTTCCGGATTGAGGGTCGGAGCGCCAAAGACTTGGCTTCGAAATCCCATTTCCGCATAAATTTGCGAACGCGAAATGCCCGACGTACCGGCGTGTAGATTGGACAGCACTTCCTGCGTGTTGTTGCCTATGGACGATACGATGCCCATCCCGGTTACAACGACTCGCCTCATACGCTGCTCCTTGCCTTGCCCACGAGGTCGATCGCCAAACTCACGTTGGAGATGACACGGCGGCTGCCATAAGGCCAACGCGCATATCCGCAACGCTGTAAATGCGCTTTCCCTCGGTCTCTAGCCAACCGTCGGCAATCGCCAGATTCAACTTCCCCTTAAAGATGCGCTTGATGTCGACGCCGTAGGTAATCTTGTGAGTGGTAGGCAGGATTTGCTCAGTCAATTTGACCTGCCCAACTCCCAGCGCCCGTCCCCTGCCGGGAAGTCCAAGCCAACCCAGAAAAAAACCGGTCATCTGCCAAAGCGCATCTAATCCCAGGCAACCCGGCATAACCGGATCGCCCTTGAAGTGACACCCAAAAAACCATTGATCTGGTTTCACCTGGAATTCCGCGCGCACCATCCCTTTTGAGAAGGCGCCACCCGCCTCGGAGATTTCGGAAATCCGGTCGAACATCAGCATCGGCGGCAGAGGCAGCTGGGCATTGCCAGAACCGAATAATTCTCCGCGTCCGCAAGCGAGAAGGTCTTCGTACTCGAAGTGAGAGAGCCGTTCAGCCATTTCTGCCCAGAAACCCACAATTAATGATCGGACGGCTTCGTAGCACAGGCGGCTAGACGTCGAAAGCGGCGACTGTCAGGGTAGTCCCATTGCCAAGCTACTCCGCTTGCAACATCTATCGTGTAGGAGTGAGAAGGCGCCTAGCGATTGCGGGAAAGAAGCGGGGCGCTTGCGGGTAAGAAGCTGACGAATATCAAGCGTTATGTTAAGACCGGTCGATAGGTAGACTTAGTGTCGACGAGTAACGAGGGCAGCCGAATTGATTCCAGTCGTAAATTCGGGCCGAACTACAGCCGTCCGCTCGCCGATGGACGGATGCCCGGTTCATGCGCTTCGAAACAAATTGAAGAGGGCGAAGTTGCGGCCGACCCGGCAGAGGATCGCGCTAGGCTGGCTTCTCTTTGGCAAAGGCAACCGGCATGTAACGGCGGAAATGTTGCTTGAGGAAGCAAGTCGGGTCAAGTCCCCAGTTTCCATGGCGACGATATATAATACGCTGCACCAGTTTACTGAGGCTGGGTTGCTAAGAGAGATAGCAGTTGAAGGGTCTAAGGCATATTACGATACTAATCCAAGCCCACATTCGCATTTTCTATTGGAAGAAGACGGCACATTGCTTGATATACCAGATGTAAACTATCGATTAGAGAATCCGCCTCCACCGCCGGAAGGCTACGTAATACATCGCGTCGAGCTCGTCGTCCGAATACGACGAATCTAACGACCATTAATAACCGTCCGGTCCATTGATGATGACACCCTGACTCGTAACAACGACCCAGTCGTGACCGCGTCGTTCAAAACGGACGACACGCCCGGCGCCTGGAATATAGTCGCCCTGAGTTACCGACTGCGCTCCGCCCGGACCTTCGATCAACGCATAATCGCTACGGATTTCGTCAATGAAATAGTTGCGAAGCCTGGGTTTCGCCTTTTCGATCGAACTGGTGATCTCGTTGGATACGTTCGGCTCCATTTTCGCAATTTCGGGCTTAGGCATAGTTAGAAGCCTAGGCGTTGTCGGCAGCACAGGCGGCGGCACGGCAAGGGAAACCGTGGCGGCCTTCTTTTCGAGCCGGTCTAGCCGGCTCGCCATGTCGGAGAGACGAAGGGCAGCGTCGTGATCGATGCGATCGCCGAGTTTGTCCAAACGCGCGCCTTGATCCTTCTCGACGTGATCGACGCGCGCGGCGAGTTGGGCCAGCGCGCCATTTACGTCACGTGAGGTCGAAGCGCTGGACCGCACCTCATTTATGATTTTTCGCAATTCACCGAGCTCTTCGTGACCACGGGCTGCTTCGATTGAGTCGATCCTCGAAGCGAGGTTCGTGAAATTTTTAGCTAGCGCGCTGTCCCGTGCCGCCTCGGCATCCCAGGCTCGCGTGTTTTCAAAATGGTCATAGGCGAACGCTGCTCCAATCGCGGTGAGGAGAAGGAGGCTGGCCGCCATCGCAATACCTTTAACGATCAAACCCTTTGCGGGTTGGCGGTCCGGGTTGGCGCTGGAGCTCTCCTCGATTCGCGAATAAGCAAGAAGCGGAAGACGCTCGAAAGTGTCGGTGTGACCGGAATCTTGGGCCGCTACAGCAGGCTTCTCACTGCCGTCTACAATGGTCTGCGACGACGAGTGGACAAGAAAGCCTGCTGACGCAGCTTCTCCCTGCCCGGCCTCTGTGGAACTGTCCACATTTTTTTCGAAATTCGCGCCGTCGCCGTCGACCATAATACGCATCCGTAGAATTCTGTTATTCAATTTTCCTCTACAGCCGTTAACGGACTCTTGA
>JAYTRP010000535.1:0-29503 GCA_043746145.1 Hyphomicrobiales bacterium
TGCGCTTGCCGAACGCTACCATCGGCTCGCCGCCGTCGCTTTCGTCGATCTCGATCACTTTAAAGCTGTCAATGACAGTCTCGGCCACAAGGCCGGGGATGAACTGCTCAAGACAGTCGCACGTCGCATGCTGGCTTCGGTTGGTTCAGCCGACACGGTGATGCGGATCGGCGGCGACGAATTCGTGATTGTTCTCGGCGGCCGGGACGACGAAGGCGACGCGCTGGTGAAAACAATCGAGTCGTTGCGCGCCGCAATCGCTGAACCTGTCTACTTCGAGGGCCACGTGCTGCATGTCACAGGCAGCGCAGGGGTGGCCTTCTTCCCTCGCGACGCACTGACGGCTGATACTCTGTTGGCCAATGCCGATTCCGCGATGTATCACGCCAAGGAACTCGGGCGAAATACGTTGCAGTTCTATGCGCCTGCGCTGAATTCGAAGGCGCAGGACAAATTCGTTCTGCACGAGCAACTGCGCGGCGCGTTGAGCCGCCGTGAATTCTCACTGTTCTACCAGCCGCAGATTGATCTCAAGAGCGGCGCTGTCCTCGCGGTCGAAGCACTGATCCGCTGGAATCACCCTGGACGCGGCTTGCTGACACCGAATTTTTTTCTGCCGCTCGCCGAGGAAACCGGCCTGATCAACACGATTGGCGAATGGGTCTTCCACGAGGCTTGTCGCCAGAACAAAGCTTGGCAGGACGTAGGCCTGCCGCCGCTTCGTATGTGCGTGAACGTCTCCGCGCGCCAATTCGGCGACAAGCGACTGGTCGGGATTGTGGCCGCCGCGCTCGCTGCGTGCGAGCTTGAGCCTCGGTTTCTTGAACTGGAGCTGACCGAAAGTTTGATTATGCGCGACATTCCGCAGGCGATCGCCACGATGAATCAGCTCGGAGCGCTAGGCGTGCAACTATCGATCGACGATTTTGGCATGGGCTATTCAAGTCTCAGCGCGTTGAAGTGTTTCCCAGTGGCGCGGTTGAAAATCGACAAGTCGTTCATCAGAGGTTTGCCGGATGATGACGAGGATGCAGCGGTGACCTCGAACGTCATTTCGCTGGCCCGAAAGCTGAACCTCAAAGTGATTGCCGAAGGTGTTGAAAACGAGCGACAATCGACGTTTCTGGCAAAACATGAATGCGACGAGATCCAGGGTTATCATTGTGGCCATCCGGTTCCGATCGGAGAAATCGAGGCGATGCTGGCCAATCTCCGGAACGCCGCGGAAGTCGCGAACGCTTAGGGCTGATTGTTTTCGGCGCCTCCCGCCCGCACGACGCCCGCTTGGTCGAATGGCGTAATTTCGTGCTGACGTGGATCGTTATTGCCGAAACGGGGTAAGGGAGTAACCGTTGGCGCGCGGTGGCGCTCCCGGAGACCCCCATGCAATGGTTCCTGGTACTGCACCTGTTTGGCGTAATCGGCTGGATGGCGGGCGTGTTTTACATGCCTCGACTGCTCGTCAATATCGCCGAAGCGCACAAGGCCGGTGAACCGACGTTGCGGCTCGAAGGCATGGCCAAGCGGTTGTTTCGCTTCTGCGCCGGTCTTGGCGTATTGGGCATGGCTGCGGGGCTGTGGGTCTGGCAGGCCTATGACGACGGCGGCGCCTGGCTGCACTGGAAGCTGCTCTTCGTCGCGGCGATGATCGTCTATTTCGCGATGAGCCGCGTCTGGTTGGCGGAGATGCAGCGCGGCGATTATCGGCGCTCTTCGGTGTTCTTCCGGATCTACAACGAATTCTCGCTGCTGATGTTCGTGCCGATCCTGATATTCGCGGTTACGAAGCTGCCGTGAAGGCGCTCGGATACGAGCGTGCCGGCGAGCCGTCCTATGGGGACGGATAGAGCTGAGAGGAACGATCCCAGTCAGCGGAGAGTTCGCGTCGAAGATCTACGATCCCTTCAATTGTTCTCAAGCCCGGCTACATGCTCCCGCCGCTGATGTTTGGCGAGGAGGAGATCGAGGCGATCGTGCTCGGCTCACGCAGGGTCGCCGAGCGCGCCGACGAGGGCCTAGCGCGGGCCGCCAAGGCTGCGCTTGCAAAGATTCTCGCGGTGCTACCGACGGATTTGCGACAAGAGGCGGAATTGAACTGCCTGCTGGTCGCTCCCGGCCCCGCGCCCGTCTCAGGCGAGCGAGAGACGCCGCTGATCCGCGCGGCGATCCGGCGCGAACCTAAGCTCGCCATCGGCGATGAAGATAAAGGCGGGGTTGTCAGTGAGCGCACAATCTGGCCGTTCGCGCTCGGCTATTTTGGCAAGGTTCGCGTCGTCGCCGCGTTTTGTGAGCTGCGCCAAGGCATGCGTCACTTTCGCGCCGATCGCATCCGCGCCGTCGAGTTGATTGAAGTCCGCTATCCCGTCCGGCGCGCGCGCCTGCTCGCCGACTGGCGCAAGGCGGAGGGGATTGAACCGGTGTAGTCCCGGCGCGACCCCCTCCCCTGCATCATTTGACGATTCTGCGGCTGACCTGGTTTTCCTGCTGGTTCAGCGCCTGCTTCTCGATCTTCGTGATGTGTCCGTTGTTAAGCGCAGCCATTGTGCGCTCCTCGCGGCGAATGGCGCGATCCCAGTAATGCAGCCGCGCTGCACGCGCCGTCGACATCGTTCCCGCCGCGACCTTGTGCGAGATGCGCAGCGCTTGACGATGAAGCCGAAGATTGACCTCGGCACGGCGCGGATGCAGATCGGCCTTCGTGTTCGCGGACGCGCTTTCCGCAAAGCCGATCAGACCGATCATGGAAACTGCAAGTATAGCAAAGCTACGAAAGGTATTGGTCTTGTTCATGTGCTTGCTCCTCTCGGGGCGAGAACTTCGCGCCTCGTAAAAGTATGTATCGCAAAGCTTGCCTGAACGTTTGCCGAATGACCTGTTCATCTCGGGTTTATCTTGACAGCGCCGCGCGGCGTGGCTTACCGATTTGCCGCTTGGCACCGCGAGCGGACGGGTTTTGGCTTGTTCCCAAACGCCCAACGTGTTTCGAAGGGTTGCGCGCCGCGGCGAGCGAACGCGTCCCCCCCGCAGGAGCCCGCATGACCCTGGCCGACTTTCCAATCACCAAGCGGTGGCCGCCAAAGCATCACGACCGGCTGCAGTTGTACTCCATGCCGACGCCGAACGGGGTCAAGGTCTCCATTATGCTGGAGGAAATCGGCCTGCCCTACGAAGCGCATCGCATCGACATTTCCGCCGGCGAAACCCACACGCCGGAGTTCCTGTCTCTCAATCCCAACGGCAAGATCCCCGCGATTCTCGACCCCGATGGACCCGGCGGCAAACCGACGGCACTGTTCGAGTCTGCGGCGATCCTGCTTTATCTCGCTGAAAAGACCGGCCAACTCATGCCAGCCGACCCGGGCGAGCGCTTTGAGATGATGCAATGGTTGTTCTTCCAGATGTCGTTCATCGGCCCGATGCTGGCTGAACTCGACTTCTTTGACCACCAAGAGGGGCGTGAAGTGGCGGACAAACGCCCGCTTGAGCGCTACAAGGCAGAGGCGCTGCGGTTACTGGGCGTGCTCGACGATCGGTTGGCGCATCGCCGCTGGATGATCGGTGACGAATATGGGCTCGCGGACATCGCGACATTCGGATGGGTGCGCCACCTCGTCGGCGATTACGACACAGGCAATTTCGTAAGCTACGACCAGTTCGAAAATGTCGCGCGCTGGCTTGAGCAAGGCTTGGCGCGTCCGGCCGTCGCGCGCGGGCTCGGCATCCCTGGTTGAGACGACTTAATGGTCTGGCGAACCCTTTACGTCCGGCGAGTGATCAGAGGCCACCCAGCGCGTGCACAAATGCGTAAACGACCAACGGAACGGCAATCAGCACATAGAGGCGGAGCCCATACAGCAGCAAAGTCACGCCTCGGCTGAGTTTGCGTCGCGGAAGGGCGCGTCGCGTCGCACTGGCGAACTGGGCGGGCTCGAGCGCCGCGAGGTCGGCGGGATCGTAGCGCATGTTATTTTCCGATCAATCCAGGAAACACGGTGATTACGCCGTAAAGCGCGCCGATCGCCGAAATTCCGATTACGATTGCCCCTCCCGCCAAATTGGCGAGCCGGCCGTTGACGAGATCGCCCATTATCTCGCGATCGTTGGCTAGCAGCAGCAGGAACACCAGCGCTGGCGCCATCAGCAGCGTCGCGATTACATTGACCGCGAGTGTCATAGCGAGCAGCGGCGCGCCCGGAATTAGCACGATCCCCCCGGCTGCCACAGACGTGCCGATCGCGGCGCCGAAGAACAGCTTTCCGTTCGAAAAATCGAGGTTGAGGCTGTGGCCGACGTTGAACACTTCGGAAAGCGCGTAGGAGGAACTGGTCGAGATCGTCATCGCCGCCAGCAGTCCGGACTCGATGATGCCCAGCGCGAATAGTGTCGCCCCGGTCTCGCCGATATAGGGCCTCAGCGCCGTGGCGAAATTTGCGCCGTCAGCAAATTGCGAGACGTCGACGTGAGCAGCATAGAGCGACGAGGCGGCGACCAGCGTTGCGATCGCCGCGATTGCCGCCAGTACGGCGCCGACCGCCGTGTCGATCCGGCCCTGCGTCAGATCGGCTCGGGTCAGTCCCTTGTCTACGACCGCGCTCTGCTGGAAGAAAAGCATCCAGGGCGTCACCGTCGCGCCGACATTGGCGAGAATCAGGGTAACGAAGCCGGCGCCGAGCGTTTCGGGCAACGGCCCCCAAGTTGCGAGCGCATGGACGAGCGCCGCGCCGTCGGGATGCGACAGCAAAGCGGCAGGCACGAACAGCAGATTGCCCAACGCTAGCACCATCAGCGCTCGCTCCCAGGTCACATAGCGTCGCAGCGAGAGCGACGCGATCACGACCGCGATCCCGGCGCTGACGGATATCCAAGGAGCCACGCCGAAGTAAAGCCCGCCCGCCTGGATCGCGATAAACTCCGTCACCAGCGTCAACACATTGCCGAAAGCAAGGTCGGCCATCGCGAAATAGCCCCAGAACGGGCCATAGCGCTGAAAGATCAGCTCAGCGTGACCACGGTGGGTCGCGGCGCCGAGTCTGACCGTCATCTCCTGCACGACGAACGCCATCATGAACGTCAGGATGATGAAAGGGGCGAAAAAGCCGATTCCGTAAGTGGCCCCCGTCGTCGCGTAAGAGACCATGCTCGGCCCGTCATTCTCGCCGAGCATGACCAGCACGCCGGGTCCAACGAGAAGCAGAACAAGTCGCAACCAGCGGCGCTTCCCGCGCGCCAACAGAACACGCGTTCGCTCGCGAGCGCGCAGATAATCCTCGCGCGTAGCGAACGAGGCGTCGGGTCGATCCAGCATACGCTCTATCTCGGCAAATGAAGGTCTTGCCGGATAATGTATCCTCGGCTACATCTCTGTCAACAAACCCTATTCTGTGCACAAAGCCAGATTGGTGAGCGTAGCGCGACAATTAGGCTGCGCAGGGGGTGGATCAGTACGCTGGTCAGAAATAAAGGGGGATATTATGGCGTCGGAAATTACACGCCTGCCCGAATCCAGACCCTCGACGGAAGGGCGGCGCGTCTCGGGCGCGCCGTTATCTCCAAGCTTGATAGCGGAAATGCCCGCCGAGCCCACCCAGGCGCAGCGTTTTGGCAAAGCCCGCCAAGGACGCTCGGCGACGATGATCGAAGATTACGTGGAATTGATCGCCGATCTCCACGCCGCGCACGGTGAAGCCCGCGCGACCGAGGTCGCGAGGCGGCTCGGCGTCACGCATCCAACCGCCCTCAAGGGGATCACGCGGTTGAAGCGCGAGGGCCTCGCGACATCCCGCCCCTATCGCGGCGTGTTCCTCACCGACGCCGGGCTCGCGCTTGCCGAACGTGTGCGCGCGCGTCATCGCCTGATCGTCGATCTCTTGCGCGCGGTCGGCGTTCCCATGGAAGCAGCAGAGGCGGACGCCGAGGGGATGGAGCACTATGCATCTGAAGCGACGCTCGAAGCGTTCGCGCGGTTTTTGACAAGCAGCGCCCCGCGAGGGTGATTGCTAGGAATCGTGAGGCTCGCGCGTCAGCGACACGGGCGCAGATGATCACGCTGGACAAATTGCTCTGTGATGCTGGCGAAATAGCGCCCGGCGCCGAGCCTGGCTCCAATGCCGATGTTCGAGAATGTCTGTTGCGTTGATCTGATCGTCCGAGAGCGCATCCAAAGCGTCCGTCTTGGCTCGTTGCTTGGAGCCAGAGGGTCAGTTGTGCCTTCTTCATTAGCTGCCCTTTCATGCGATGTCGCTTTGCGCGGGCTAATGATTCGTCCGACTTCCTGGCCGTCGATTTCATCCGACCAGGTGTGGACGACAAGGTTCGTTGCAGCCCCGATGACGCCACCGAGCCGCATCGCTTCTGCCAGTCGATGCCGGCAAACACTCTCCGCGTCCCCTTGACCTTGCCCGAAAACGCCGACAGAATTTGAGACACCAACCTCGAACGCTTACAACGCGTCCAGCCGCCCCGGCGATCGCGCAGCACAATGCGAGGGATCTCTCGCGACGAGAAGCCAACGCGGGTGCCTAATCAACTATCGTGGCGATCGACGCTTTCCGCGCAACAACTCGCCGCAGGGGTACTGCTTGGCGTTGCGGCTGTGACGCTCAGCGGTTGCGCGCCTACCGTAGAGACCGACCAAGCGCGGCTCTGCCGCATGGCCCTGCCCGCGATCGCCGCGTCTGACGCGAGCCTCACTATTTTGCGCCAGCGTGAAGACGCAGACGACCGGGGCCTCAGCGTCGATTATAACGAGCAGGGCCAGAACGACGTCACCCTCGCCGATGTCACCCGCGCTCATGTCGCGCACTGCCGGTTTCGCGAGCCCGGACGTCCCCTACATTCCGCTGATCTCACTGATATTGCCATCGACGGAACTCCGCTCGATGAGATCCATCGTTACTTCCTCATTCGCTTCTGGCTCGCCACGCCAGAGGCGCGGGACGATGATCCCGCCCCGCTTGGCGACGTCGAGAGCTTGGTTCAGGTCCCACCCCGTGTCGCCTATGTACTGCAACAGTCGCTGAACGGATTGCCGCTGACCGCCGTCTATGCGTTGCTCGCAGCAGCTTATTCGCTCGTCTACGGTCTGGTCGGCCGCATCAATCTAGCGTTTGGAGAACTCGCCGCGGCGGGGGGCTATGCGGCGGCGCTTGGAGCGAGCCTTACGCTCGGCGCCCCGCCGTTGATGGTCCTGCCGGTCGCATTCGTGTTCGCCATTTTTGTGGGCGCAACCTGGGGCATAGCGTCCGGCCGCTGGGCGTTCTTGCCCTTGCGCCACGCGAGCGGACAGCAGGCTTTGGTTGCGACTGTCGGACTCGCGCTGTTCTTGCAGGAATTCCTCAGAACCTCGCAAGGCGCGCGTATCAATTGGGTTTCGCCGATGCTGAACGCGCCGTTTGGCGTGGCGCGGGCGGGCGAGTTTATTGTCACGACGTCGTCCGTCGCGCTGCTTTCTGCCACTGTCGCGCTGATCGCCGGCATTGCGCTGATCGCCGTAATGGCGGCGACCCGATTCGGCCGCGAATGGCGCGCCTTCTCTGATGATCCCCTGGCCGCGGAAATGTTCGGCGTCGATCCCCGCGCAATTTTCATGCGAACGTTCGCGCTTGCGAGCGCCTTTGCCGGCCTCGCGGGCTTCGTCATGACGATGTTCTACGGCGGCCTTGGCTATGGCGCGGCGACCACGCTCGGACTGAAAGCGCTGGTGGCCGCGATCCTTGGCGGCATCGGATCGATTCCCGGCGCATTTCTCGGCGGCCTGCTGATTGGCGGATTCGAAGCGCTCTGGTCGACCGCCTTTCCAATCGACTATCGCGATGTCGCCGTCTTCATCCTGCTTGCGATCCTTCTCACCTTGCGACCGGGCGGAATTCTCGGGTCCCGCGAGAGCTTTGGTCGCTAAGCGGGCTTGATCTCCTCGACGAAGCATCCCAAATCCTGGTCATGGTTTACGGCGAGGAGGGCGAGATGACCCAGTTTTCTACCGCTGCGCCGGCTGCATTTCGGCACGACGCACTCGAAGGCGTACGAACTCGCCGACTGACGGCGCTTTGCGGCGATTTCTTCCTTGTGAGCGTCATTGCGACGGTGTTGTTCGTTTTGCTGATGATTTTTACGATGGGTTTGTCGTTATTTTTCTTGTCGCCGCTCTGGCCAATCGTCGCGTTCTTTTACAACGGGCTGACGATCTCAGGGTCAAAGATGGCGACGCCGGGGATGCTCGCGAGGGATCTCCAGATGCGTATGTACGCGGACGGCTCCCCGCCCCGGTTCTTGAACGCCGCAGCGCATGCGTTGCTGTTCTACCTGAGCTGGTGTTTTCCCGTGGTCTTCCTCGTCACGCTGGTGGATTCGGAGAAGCGCTTTTTGCACGACATCCTCGCAGGAGTCATCGTCACCCGAAGGCTTTGAACGGCTCAAACTTGCTGACCGCGCCGGATAGGCGCGGTCGCGCAAAAATTTTTCTCAAACCCATTCCCGCGTAAGCTTTTCCAGACTAGCCTCAGTAAATATTCGCGATCGGCCATTCCAAATTGGCGATAAGTATGGAGAGGACGAGCTTGATGCGCGAGGTGCGGGACGCTCCGCAATTCTATCTTACGGCTCCGTCGCCGTGTCCGTATCTACCGGGCCAGATGGAACGCAAGGTTTTCACTCATCTTGTTGGCAAGCGCGCAACCGCGCTTAACGACATGCTGACCCAAACCGGCTTTCGTCGTTCGCAGACGATCGCTTATCGCCCAGCTTGTGAGAACTGCCGCGGCTGCGTCTCCGTGCGGGTTGTGGTTGATGACTTCAAGCCCAGCGGCAGCCAACGCCGAATCCTGCGCGACAACGCCGACTTGCTAGGCGCCATGCTCGCCCCAAAGCCGACGGCCGAACAATATTCGCTGTTTCGAGGCTATCTCGACACCCGCCATCCGGATGGTGGAATGGCGGATATGTCGGTGCTCGACTATTCCATGATGGTCGAGGATAGCCATATCGACACAGTCGTTACGGAATACCGCATGCGCGGCCCCGACAGCTTCATGACCGGGCGCGGCGCGGGGCCACTCGTGGCGGCTTGCCTGATGGACCGGCTGGCCGACGGACTGTCGCTTGTCTACTCGTTCTACGCCCCCGAATCGGAGAGGAAATCGCTCGGCGCTTTCGTAATCCTCGATCATATTGAGAAGGCGCGAAAGCTAGGGCTTCCGCATGTCTATCTCGGATATTGGGTCGAGGGTTCGCGTAAAATGGCTTACAAGGGCGCGTATCTTCCGCAGGAACGCCTGGGTCTCAACGGCTGGACGCGAGTCGAGCGCGAGTGACAGGCAGTCCGCGGGCCGGGGAGCGCTCGCATGAAACATGAAAATTTCGTCACAACTGATTGGTTGGGCTCGCATCTTGAAGACGTCAATCTTGGAATCGTTGACGCGTCGTGGCATTTGCCGACGACCGGGCGTCAGGGCAATTCCGAGTTTCTGAACGGGCACATCCCCGGGGCCGTGTTCTTCGACATCGACGCTATCGCCGACAAGTCGACAACCCTGCCGCACATGCTGCCGGATGCGGCGAAGTTCGCGCGCGCAATGGGCGAACTCGGGCTCGGCGATGGCATGCAGTTCGTCGTCTACGACTCGCTCGGCTTGTTTTCGGCAGCGCGCGTCTGGTGGACCTTGCGCGCTTATGGCGTGAGTAATGTCGCAATACTCGATGGCGGCCTCCCGAAATGGAAGCACGAGGGACGTCCTATCGAGGGGGGGCCGGCAAAACCGGTTCACAAGACGTTTTCGCCGCGGCTAGATCCAAAACTGGCCGCCTCGGTCGAAGACGTCAAGGCTGCGCTGGCGGGTGGATCGGCGCAGGTGATCGATGCACGCCCTGTCGATCGATTCGAGGGCCGCATGCCCGAACCGCGCCTCGGGCTGAGAAGCGGCCATATGCCCGGCGCTCTCAACGTGCCGTTCGTCGATATCCTTGAGAATAGCCATCTCAAAAGCGGCGAAGCGCTCGCGACCGCACTGACTTCGCACGGCGTCGATCTGAAACGACCCGTGATCACCACCTGCGGCTCCGGCGTCACCGCCGCGATTCTGGCGTTGGCGGTCGAAGAGGCGGGAGGTGAACTCGCCGGCCTCTACGATGGCTCCTGGGCAGAATGGGGCGGCCGTGAGGACTGCCCGGTGGCGACAGGGCCAGCGGCCTGAGCTTTTCTCATGTGACTTCGGTCAGCCTCGACTCGCCAGAAGGCCCTCGGCCATTAGCCGGAACGCCTCGATTGCCTTCGGCAAGACGATCTGGGGATCGTCGCTGGCGGCAATCCATAGCGCGGCATTAAACGCCGTGCCGCTCAGAAGCCGCGACGCGGCCTCGATATCGACTGGCTTCATGACACCCTCGGCGATCAAATTGGCAACCGCCTGCATCGTGATGCTAAGGCAGGCATTCTGGCTGGGCCATTTCGAAGGGTCGCCCAGGAAGGCAGGCCCATCCAACAGGACGATCCGTCGGACCTCGAGGTCCAGCGCCATCTCGATATACGCTTCACCTTCAGCCAGCAGCCTTTCCCATGAGTTCGCTGCGGTTGCGGCTGCCTTTTGTGCGCGCGCGGCCATCTCGCCATCGACCTCTGCGACGACGGCAGCCAGCAGTCCCCTCTTGTCGCCAAAGGCATGATAGAGGGCGCCCCGGGTAAGGCCGACTTGCGCGGTGAGATCGTCCATCGACGCGGCGGCGAAACCCGATGCGGCGAAAGCCTTTCGCGCTGCCCCGATCAGCTTGACGCGATTTTCCTCTATCGTTTCGGCGCGACGCTTTGCAACCACGGCAATCTCCTGTCCGGCATACGATGCGTATATGAAGTTGACGGCGGGTGTGTATTCGTGCTTTCACATACGCTGCGTATATAGCTATGCCGACTTAGCAGGAATGTCCAGCAAAGCTGGTTGAAGCGCTCGCCTCTACATGAAAAGGACGATGATATGGCCCAGCGTGACGCAGTGTTTCCTGCCAGCCGGCAGGACCTATACGAGAAGTAGGGTTATTCCGCCGCTGTCCGATCGGACAACCTATTGTTCGTGTCGGGACAGGTCGGCAGCCGCCCCGATGGTTCGCCCGAACCCGATTTCGAGGCTCAGGTCCGCCTAGCCTTCGACAATCTGGAAGCCACGCTCGCAGCGGGAGGATGCACATTCGACGACATCATCGACCTGACGACGTTTCATACAGATCCAGAAAAGCAATTTGGCGTGTACAGGACGGTGAAACGTGAGAAATTCCCGAAGGCCCCCTATCCGAACGCGACCGCTGTTGGAGTCAACTGGCTTGCGGGCTTCGACTTCGAGATTAAGGTAATCGCACGCGTTCCGTCTCCTAAATCAGCGTCGGTGAGCCGCCGCAACCCTCCGACAATGTGGGATATGGCATCGGGCGGGTTCTCGCATATCAGTGTCGCGGAACCAGGCCGCCTCGCCTTCTTGTCCGGTCAGATCGCGGCGGCGCCTGGTAGTGATAACGTGCCCAAAGACATCGCTGGCCAGGCAAAGCTTGCGACTGCCAGCCTCGCCGCCGCACTCAAAGACCTGGAGGCGACTGCGCACGACATCGTCATGCTGCGCGTCTACGTCGTGAATGCGACCACGGAAGCGTTCGGGCAGGCCGTCACCCCTCTACGTGCACTGTTCAAGGACGCGATGCCCAGTATCACGACGATTGGCGTCCAGGCGCTTTATACACCAGAAATCATGGTCGAGATTGAAATGGTGGTGCGCCTCCCCTGACGTGGAAAATACCTGTCACGTCCATCGACCTTCGGCGGGCGTGTCAAAGGCGAAAGCGCGCCTGTCGGCAACTTGCGGGGCCAACATATCTGAAGGCCGCCGGGCCGTTCTCCATTTCTCCTTGCCGTTCGGCCGTTCGTTTCGACCGCGTGCGTAGAGCTCACTTTAGTGCAGCGATCCCCACTTAGAGCCGCGCCACGATCCGACCGACTTCGGCCAGCACGTGGCTGCGATCAGGCTCGGCTTGCTCAGAGCCGACATAGAACGCTGCGATGACCAACGGAGCCCTGCCCGGCGGCGTGGCGATTGCCACATCGTTGGTCGCGCCGCGTTCGCCGGTTCCTGTCTTGTCGCCGATCCGCCACTGTTCCGGCAGCCCAGCGCGCAGACGCGCGCCGCCGGTCTGGCAGGCGACCAGCCACGAATTAAACTGCTCGCGCGACTTTGGCGTGAGCGCGTCGCCAAACGCGAAAGCCAGTAGGTCGTCAGCAAAAGCGTTGGGGCTCGTGGTGTCTCGCGGATCGCCCGGCGCGGCCTCGTTCAGCGCCGTCTCGATCCTGTCTAACCGCGTCAGGCCGTCGCCAAGCGCCCGAGCGCGTTTGGTGAACCCCGCTGGACCGCCGAGAGTCGCCAGCAAAAGATTGGCCGCGCTGTTGTCGCTAACCGTCACCGCCGCCTCGCATAGCGCTCCGATGGTCATCCCGCCGTCAACGTGCTTGCCCGTCACCGGAGAATAGGTCACGAGCACGCTCTTGTCGTAGATCACAAGTCGATCGAGCGTCTCCTCCCCCTTGTCGACGCGCTGGAGCACAAATCCGGCTGCGAGCGCCTTGTGGGTGGAGCAGAGGGGAAACCGCTCATCGCCACGATAGGCGCTCCGTGCGCCGCCCTTCTCCAGCATGGCGACCCCTAACCTGCCCCCGTTGGCCTTTTCAAGCGCGGCCAGCGACCCTGAAAAATCGAGGTCCGCCCTAGCGGTCGTGCCGGTCAGGAGGGAAGCGGCGCTTCCGGCGAGAATTTGTCGGCGGGTGAACATAGCGACTCCCTGCTCGTAAAAAGGGAGCTTGTATAGCAATGTCCAATACGGAGAATGCGAGGCGGGCGCCGATGCTGCTCAGCTCTGCGATTGGCTCTGCGACTGTCCGATCGCCTGCTCCAAGCGCAACGTCGAGGTCACCTGACTTTCGCCGCCGGAATGCGAGACGCGGAACGGCGCAGCACCCATCGAATCAAAGCCCATCGCGACGCGGATGTACTTGTCGTTGGCGCAGAGGTCGTGCACCGGATCGAAGGCGATCCAACCAAGCCCTGATGTATAAGCCTCGGCCCAAGCGAACAGATCGTTTTGTGCTTCCGGATGCTCTGAAACCACGTATCCGCTAACGAATCGTACCGGAATTTCAAAGTGATGCGCGCAGGCGATGAAAATGTGCGCGAAGTCGGCCGCTGAACCTTTCTTCAAGGCGAACGCCTCTGCGGCCGCCCCATGCGCGGCGCTCGACTCCGGATCGAAAGTCATTTCGTTATGGATCGCGCCCATAACAAGGTGGAGGCGCTCCAACGGGTCGGTCACGCCGGCCGCCGCGGCGTTTGCGAACTCGCGCAAGGCGTTAGTGGGCAGCGCGAGCGCGGTCGCGCGCAGAAACATCTGCACCGGCAGGGTTTCCACCGACCCGTGCACCACACCAACGGCATCGGTCGTCTCGACCTCGCCTAGCGCCAAAACCGAAATTTTCTGCACAGGCCGTTGGAAGCTGAAGGCGTGCACGATATTGCCCAGCGCGTCCTCGTTCTGTCGCAGCGTCCCGTCGAGGTCGACGCTAATTCGCCAGCGCATGACATATTGCGAGTCGAAACTTCGCGGGGTCAGCCGCAGATTCTGAATGATCCACCGCGCCGACGGAGTGTAGGTGAAGGTAGTCTCGTGAGAGATCTTGATCCGCATATCCGGTCCCCTCGGGGTCGATCTCAAACGAACAGGTATTGTTCGGATATCGTCGAGGCGAGCCGCGCGTTATCTTCGATGAAACCCGTGATGAATTCGTGCAGCCCGCTCTGGAATATTTCCGTCATGCTGGCGCGTTCGAGCCTGGCGTGCACCGCCCTTGCCTGCCGCTGCGCCGCGCCGCTCTGTCCGCCATCGCGCGCAAGGCTGTCGAGCGCTTGGTCGATGCTTTCGTAGCAGGAGATCAGCGAACGTGGCATGGCGGGCTTGAGAATCAGGAGGTCGGCAATCAACCAGGGCTTGACCCGGTCGCGATAGACCCAGTGGTAAGCTGTCGCGGCGGACACCGCGCGCAGGATGGCGACCCACTGGAAATAGTCGAGCGGGCCGCCGATCTGCTCATTGGCCGGCAGCAACAGGTGATATTTAACATCGAGCAGTCGCGCCGTATTGTCCGCACGCTCGACGAACAGGCCCAGCCGGTTGAACCAATACGCATCGCTGCGCAGCATCGTGCGATAGCAGGAGCCGTCGAAATCTAGCGAGGCTTTCTTTACGTAATCGAGGAAGCGTGTCAGCGCCTCGAGATTGAGTTCTTTTGAGGCGCGTCGCGTTGCTTCAAATCGTTTCAGTTCCAACCACGCATCGTTGATCGCCGTCCAGGTCTCGACAGTCAGGCCGGTCCGCACCGCTCTACCATTGGCGCGCGCGTTCTCGAGGCAGACGCAGATCGACGACGAATTGCCGCGATCGAAGGTGAGGTAATCGACGGCGCTGACCTCGCCGACTTCGCCGTGCTGTTCCACGAAAGATTCATAGGCTCCCGCCGCGTTCAGCGCGCTTTCCCACTCGGCGTTGGGGTCGTCGATGCCGCTTCGCGGCAGATATTCCAATCGAAGAGTCGCCTCGATGGTGCGCGCGATGAAATCGGCTCGCTCCATATATCGGGCGAGCCAGAAGAGATTGTCGGCGGTCCGCGCGAGCATCAGCTTTCTCCCGCCTCGTCGTCCACCACCCAAGTGTCCTTGGTCCCGCCGCCCTGGCTTGAATTGACCACCAACGAACCTTTCGTCAGCGCGACGCGCGTGAGCCCACCGGGCACAATCCGCACGCCTTTCGCGCCCGACAGCACGAACGGCCTGAGATCGACGTGGCGCGGCGAGACGCCACTGTCAAATGACGACGGGCAAGTTGAAAGCGCTAGCGTCGGCTGCGCGATATAGTTGGCGGGATCGGCGCGCAGCTTAGCGGCAAATAATTCGCGCTGCCCAGCAGTGGCATGCGGACCAACCAGCATGCCGTACCCGCCCGAGCCGTTCACCTCTTTGACCACGAGCTGATCGAGCCGCTCCAGCACAAACTTCAACGCATCAGGCTCACGGCAACGATAGGTCGGGATATTTTGTAGCAGCGGCTCTTGGTCGAGATAGAATTTGATGAGGTCGGGAACGTAGCTGTAGATCGCCTTATCGTCCGCGACGCCGGTGCCGATCGCATTCGCAATAGTCACATTGCCTGCCAAATAGGCGCCAACCAATCCGGGCACGCCAAGAACCGAGTCCGGATTGAAAACCAGCGGGTCAATGAATTCATCGTCGACGCGGCGATAAATCACGTCCACCCGCTTGGGTCCAAGCGTCGTGCGCATGAAGACGACGTCGTCGGCGACAAACAGGTCGCGACCTTCCACCAGTTCGACGCCGAGTTTGTCGGCGAGAAACGAATGCTCGTAATAGGCGGAGTTGAACGGCCCGGGAGTTAGGATAACGATCGTGGCGTCTTCGGCACTGCCGCGCGGCGTCACCGAGGCGAGGGTCGCGAGCAACTCGTCGGGATAGTCGTCAACGGGGGCGACGCGGTGCTGCGCGAACAGATCCGGCATAAGCCGCATCGTCACTTCGCGGTTTTCCAGCATGTACGACACGCCCGAAGGGGTCCGCGTATTGTCTTCCAGCACGTAGAAAGCGGAATCGTCGACGCGCACGATGTCGACCCCGGCGATATGAATCCATACGTCGTGCGGCGCGCGCCGGCCGATCATTTCTGGCCGATAATGCGGATTGCGCAAGATCAACTCAGGCGGGATGATGTTTTCCTTCAGGATCGCGCGGGCGCCGTAGACGTCTTTGAGGAACAGGTTGAGCGCGGTGACGCGCTGAATAAGGCCCGCCTCCAGCTTTCTCCACTCAGCGCGCGAAATCACTCGCGGCACGATGTCGAACGGGATCAGTCGTTCGGCCGCGTCCTTGTCGCCGTAAACGCCAAAGGTGATGCCAATCCGGCGAAACATATACTCCGCCTGCGCACGGCGTGCGGCGAGAACATCGGGCGGGGTTTCCTTCAGCCAGCGAGCGATGTGGCGATACACGGGCCGAACCGCGTCGACCGATACGCCCATCTCATCAAACGCCGCCATCAATTCCCCTATTCTCCCGCCGAAGCGCTTGTATCGTAAAACTTTGCAATGTTCATGCCGTCGCGGCGCCTACAACCAACGCAAGTGCGCGCTCGCCGGGCATCGCCTCACGCGGACCAAATGCGGAAAAGTTTGCCGTCTCCGCAATCGCGACGGCAAGCCGCAGTCGGTACGCGGCGCGCGATATCTCCACTGCGCCGAGACTCGCCAGATGCGGCGTCAGAAACTGCGTGTCGAGCAGTTTGTAGCCGCCCAATTGCAATCGAGCGGCAAGATGCACCAGCGCGACTTTCGAGGCGTCGCGCGCGCGATGAAACATGCTCTCGCCAAAGAACGCCGCGCCCAGGCTTACGCCATAGAGGCCGCCGACCAGTTCGCCGTTATAGCGGACCTCGATCGAGTGCGCGCGACCGCGCTCGTGCAATTCGCCATACAACCGCAGGATCTCATCGTTAATCCAAGTCCGGTCGCGCTCCGCGCAAGCCTTCATGACCTCTGCGAACGCGCCGTCCGCCCTGACCTCGAAGAAGTCTGATCGCACCGTCTTGGCAAGACTCTTGGAAATGATGAGTTGATCGAGCGGAAAAATCCCTCGCCGCTCCGGCTCGACCCACTGCAAATGCTGCGCGTCGCGATCCTCGGCCATTGGAAACAGGCCAATCGAGTACGCGCGGATTAGGATATCCGAGGTTATCTCAAATGGAGGCTGTCTGCGCGACATCGCGAAAACGTGCCGCGAAGGGAAGCGGGCGTCAAGGGTTATCGTAAGGCAGGTCGCAAGGGTTATCGTAACGCAGGTCGCAAGGCTTATCGTAACGCAGGTCGAAGGTGTTGTAGGGGCGCTGAATCATTCGCCGCGTCCCGGTGCGAAGACGACGCAAGCGCCCGAGCGAGCGCTCGCTAGACCGCCCGTCCTTTGGGGGCCATTTCCTTTGATCCCTTTTTCACAACCGCAGCGAGTTTTCCCAGCGTTCTCGCCAGTGAACTTCGATCGTAGGGCTTGTTGACCAGTTCGGTTTGCGAAAAGCCTTCGCCTAGCGCTATTCCATCACCGTAACCAGTGCCAAACGCGAACGGGATTTTCTTTTCCTGCAAATGTCGCGCGATGGGCAGGCTGTTCTCGGAGCCGAGATTGATATCCAGTAGGGCGAAGCTGATCGAATACTTGTCAAGCGCGGCAAGTCCTTCCGAAACCGATTTCGCGATGATCACCTCGACCGCGCCCACGGAGCGCAAAATATCCTCGGCGTCCATGGCGATGAACAGATTGTCCTCCACCAGCAGACAGCAAGTTAGCAATTGCTGCAGACTGCCGCCTTCGAGAGCGAGACCTCCCGAGGGGTCCGCAGGACCACCGTTCAGGGCGTCTTCGAGACAATGGGCGACCACGGCCGGGAGTGTTATGTCGAGGCAGAACCCTTCGGGCAGATATTGCGGTGTGCTGACGCCGCTCAACTCGAACGGAATCGCCTGTTCCAGCAGGACAGATCCAAAGCCGCGTCTGCTGGGCGGGTGTACCCGAGGTCCGCCGGTTTCGCACCAGGCGATTGAGACATTGCCAATCTCGTCAGCGGAGGTCGTCACGCTGATTTTGCCTGCTGAAACTGAAAGCGCCCCGTACTTTCGCGCATTCGTCACCAGTTCGTGCAGGACGAGGGTCACCGGCGTGAAGGCGGTCGGTTGCAACAGCACGTCGGGCCCATTCAAAGTAAGCCGGCCATCGACTTCAGCGTAGGTCTCGATCTCGACCTTCAACAGTCGGCGCAACGATGTTGGCCCCCAATTGCTGGATGTCAGCAGATCATGCGCTCGCGCGAGCGAGCCGATGCGCTGATGCAGACCGTCGGCCAAACCTCGTACGTCCCCCGCTGTGGAGGCGCTTTGCGAAACCAACCCACGCACCAGCCCTAGAACGTTGCGCACACGATGATTCAGTTCCGCGATGAGCAGCTCTTTCCCCCGCTCGGACGCGACTCGCTCCGCATGGGCGGTGTCCGTCATTCGCAACATCAACTCGATCAAAGTTGCTCGAAGCGCTTCCGCCGCGCGTATTTCCGATTTGTTCCAATGCTCGGACTGGTTCTTGACCGACTCGCGCCACGTTTCGAAGCTTTTGCGCGGGGTCAGGCGCACGCCGTTGGGGCCAACAACCGCCAGTTTGGAAGGCTCGCCCGCCCAGGTCACGGTCTTTTCCACGTCGCGCCGAAAGAACACCAAGTAATCTCGAGGCCCACGCGAGATCGGGATCGACAGCAGTCCAGCCGCCCGCATGGGGTAGTCGAGAGCCGGCGGAAAAAGCTCGCCCAGATGATGAGTGGAAAAAACCCGACCCGACGCAGTCCGGTTGAGATACTTCACAAGCTGAAGAAACTCTTCGCGGGTCGGGGTCAATCCCGTCAGATTTATCTCGCCCGCTTGATAGGTTCCAATGCCGTCAGCGGCGACATATCCGGAAACTCCCGCGAGCAATCCCGGCATTTTCGCCAGCGACGTCTCTGACACCGTGAATGCGGCCGCGATCCGATCGTGAAGCGCGCGAGTTCGCTCATCGCCTGCGGCCTCTTCCGCGATATGCCGTGTCTCGAGCAGGTAGGAAAACATCTGTCCGAAAAGCTCAGCCGTCGTCCGCGTCTCGAGATCGAGATATCTAGGTTGGCGATGATGGCACGCAATCAGGCCCCAGAGCCGCGGACCTTGTACGAGCGAGATCGACATCGAGGCGCGAACGCCCATGTTGCGAAGATATTCCAGGTGAACGGGCGAGACGCTGCGCAGGACGCTCATCGAAAGATCGAGTTGCGCGCCTTCCGGCGAAAGCGCGGGACGCACGGGAATCGAAACCGCGTCGACATCGACGATGATGCGAAGGAAATTGCGCAGATAAAGCGCACGCGCCTGAGTCGGAATGTCTGAAGCGGGGTAGTGCAATCCGAGATAGGGCGACAAGCTGCTTTCGGCCGATTCCGCAATGACCTCGCCAGCGCCGTCGTCGCTAAAGCGGTAGATCATCACGCGTTCAAAGCCGGTGAGCGCACGGACCTGCCTCGCGGCTTCCCTGAATAAGGCGGCTGAAGATTTGTGCCTCTCGAGACGCGCGATTATTGACCGTAGGAGGCTGACATGGGTGTGACTTTCCTTGGCCGACGGCTCAAATTCCAGCACCGCCTCTCGACCTGCGAAATGGGCGGCCACGTCGAAACGCGGGCCGTTTTCCGCGAGCTGCTGCCCGAAAAGCCGTTCGACGACACCTTCGCTCGACGCCAGTTGAAGCCGACCGCGTATGGCGTGCAGCAGGTCCGCCGTTACAAATTTTGTAATGGGCCGTCCGAGCATTTCGTTCGCATCGACCCCGAAATAGTCGCGAACGTTGTCGGAGGCCCGTACGACAATGCTGTCGGCGTTGATCGTCAGCAGGAACCCAATCGGCTGAATCGCCCCAAGGAGGTGAATCGGCTCGATGTCGCAATTCGAGAGAACCGCCAGATGGGTGGTCTCGGGCTCCATGACGCACCCCAATCCTACTCGGCGTTGATAGCCCGAACTCCTTTAGAGAATCGCCTATAACACCTTCTTGCCGAATATTGTGCAATTTTGCTTCATCGGCAGGAGTTTTGCAGTTTGCAACAGTAGCTTTGGCATAAGAACGTGAAAGTTGGCGCAAGTCACGGCGCCGTGATCGAGGCCGCAATAATTTCTTTGTACTCCGCTCAACACTCCACGTAATTCACCGCCAGACCGCCTAACGACGTCTCCTTGTACTTCGACTGCATATCCGCCCCCGTCTGCCGCATTGTTGCGATAACGCTATCGAGAGAAACCTTGTGCGTTCCATCGCCATGCAAAGCGAGCGAAGCGGCGGCTATCGCCTTTATGGCGCCAAACGCGTTGCGCTCGATGCAGGGGATTTGCACGAGTCCGCCGACGGGATCGCACGTCATTCCGAGATGGTGTTCCATCGCGATCTCGGCCGCATTTTCAACCTGCGCGTTAGCCCCGCCGAGCGCAGCGCAAAGACCCGCCGCCGCCATCGAGGAAGCGACGCCGACCTCTCCCTGGCAACCGACCTCCGCTCCTGAGATTGACGCATTCATCTTGAACAGCGCCCCGATCGCCGCCGCGGTCAGCAAGAACGTCTTCAAACCCTCCAGCGACGCATCCGCGCAATGATCGCGGTAGTAGCGCAGTACGGCGGGAACTACGCCGGCCGCACCGTTGGTGGGCGCGGTGACGACGCGCCCACCCGCCGCGTTCTCCTCGTTGACCGCCATTGCGTAGACCGAGACGTAGTCCATGATCTCGTGCGCCGCGCGGGCATTGCGGCGCGCATTCCGGTTCAGCCGGTCATGGATGGCTTTAGCGCGTCGCGGGACCGATAGGCCGCCGGGGAGTTGACCCTCCCGCGAAAGACCGCGTTCAAGCGAGGCGAACATCGCGTCGAGCAGCCCCTCGAGCCGAAGCCCGACCTCCGGCTCGGAGTGAACCGCGATCTCGTTCGCGCGCATCAGTTGCCCGATCGTAAGCCCTTGCGCCTGCGCGACCTTCAGGAGATCGGCGGCGTTGCGAAAGGGAAAGGGGTACCGCGGCCCCTGCCCCATTGCACTGTCGGCGTCGCCCTCGCGCGCGATGAAACCGCCGCCAACCGACAGCCAGGTCTCCTGCGCGACCAGCGCGCCGTCAGCGGCGAATGCGTCGAAAATCATCGTGTTTGGATGCCGTTTCGGAGTCGTCACGTAATCGAAAACGATATCGTGCGCGGGATCGAACGCGATGCGCCGTCTTCCCGCAAGTAGCAGGACGTGCTCGCCTGCCGCGGTCGCAATCGTCGCCTCCGCGACGTCGGCGTCGAGCGTCTCCGGCGCTTGGCCGGCAAGGCCAAGGATAATGGCACGGTCGCTCGCGTGGCCTTTGCCGGTGAAGGCGAGCGAACCGAGCAGGGTCACGCGCACGCGCGACACGCGTTCGGTCGGCAAGCCGGCCGCAAACGCAGCTGCGGCTTTCATCGGCCCGACCGTATGCGAGGACGATGGCCCGACACCGATTTTGAAGAGGTCGAAGACGCTGATCATGGCGGTCACCCTAGCGCCATTATCGCGATGCCTGCGGGAAGAACCATAGCTTTGCGCGCACGCCCCCCAACTTAAATGTCGGCGAGCGCCCCTCGCGGCGAGATCGGAAACAGTTCATCACCCGATTTTGTTAGACAAAGCTTGTCGTGGTCGGCTTGAAGCGCGACAATGAGCAGCCCATGCGACCTGCTGTCTTGACCGCCCTCATTATCGCGACCGCTCTTTTCATGGAAAACATGGACGGCACGGTGCTGGCGACGTCATTACCCGCCATCGCGCACGATCTTCACGAAGACCCGATCGTGTTGAAGCTCGCGCTGACATCTTACATGCTCACGCTCGCGGTTTTCATTCCAGCCTCGGGCTGGGTGGCTGACAAGCTCGGCGCCAGGACGGTTTTCTGCTCGGCGATCGTCGTGTTCACCCTCGGGTCGATATTGTGCGGCGCCTCAACGTCGCTGGGGACGTTGATTGGGGCGCGCGTGTTTCAGGGCCTCGGCGGCGCGATGATGGTGCCGGTTGGGCGTCTCGTGTTGCTACGCAGCGTCTCAAAGTCGGAGATGGTCGATTCGTTGGCCTACCTCACGATTCCCGCGTTAATCGGTCCCGTGATCGGTCCGCCGCTCGGCGGCTTCATCACCACCTATTTTCACTGGCGCTGGATTTTCTGGATCAACGTGCCGATCGGCGTGATCGGCCTCGTGCTGTCGCTGCGTTTCATCGAGAACATTCGCGAGCGCGTCGTATCAAAGTTCGACTTCAAGGGATTTGTGCTGTCCGGAGCGGGTCTCCTCAGCCTGATCTTCGGATTGACCGTGATAGGCCGATCAATCGTTCCGACACCCGTGATCGCCACGATGATCGTCGCCGGCGCGTTGCTGCTGGTATTCTACGTCCGCCACGCCCGCCGCGAACCCGATGCGATTCTCGACCTCGCACTTTTGCGCATCCCGACCTTTTTTGCCGGCGTGGTCGGTGGATTTCTATTTCGGCTCGGAATCGGGGCAATCCCGTTTCTCCTGCCGCTGCTGCTGCAAATCGGCTTCGGCCTCTCGCCGTTTGAATCGGGCTCATTAACTTTCGCGGCCGCAGCAGGCGCGATGTTGATGAAATTCACCGCTTCCGCGATCATCAAGCGCTTTGGCTTCAAGTCGGTGCTACTCTTCAATGGCCTGATTTCGGCGGTGTTTCTTGCCTCCTACAGCCTCATCACGGCCAGCACGCCCCACTTGCTGATCCTGCTGGCCCTCCTCGTCGGCGGCTTCTTCCGCTCGCTCGAGTTTACCGCGCTAAATGCGATCGGCTATGCAGATATCGACCCGGCGCGGATGAGCCGGGCGACGAGTTTCGCCAGCGTGTCGCAACAAATGTCCAGCGCCGTCGGCGTCGCGGTCGCCGCCGCCTCAGTGCAGGCGGTGCAGGCGATCTTCGGCGACGCCCAACTGGCCCCGCGCGATATGACGATCAGCTTTGGCGTCGTCGCCCTGATAACGCTCAGCTCGACGGTGATCTTTGCGCGGCTGAATTCCGATGCGGGGGCCGAGGTCGCCGGTCGCAAAATCGCGACGGCTCGCCCTCTGGGCGCCCCGGCGGAGTGAGCGTCAGGCGCTGCGTTTGTTTGTTCGCACGGTGAGCTGAACGATAGGGCTCGCGAATTACTCCCGGCTTTGGCCCCGAAAGCCTGTGGCCAGCACGTACATTTCAGCGCTGTCCGCGCGGCTGGCTTTCGGCTTCAAATGCCGGACCGCCGTGAAATCTGTCTTGAGCTTCAAGAGCAAATCGCTCTCCGAACCGCCTTGCAGCACCTTCGCCAGAAAAAAACCGCCTGGCGCCAGCACATCACGCGCAAAATCGATCGCGATCTCGGCAAGTCCTACAATCCGTAAATGATCGGTTTGTCGATGGCCCGTCGAGTTCGCCGCCATATCCGACATGACGCCGTCGGCGGGGCCGCCAAGCCATTCGCGCAAACGCTCCGGCGCGTCGAGGTCGTGGAAGTCCATGACGCGAAACTCGACGCCCGCAATCGGCTCAATCTCGAGAAGATCGATCCCGATCACCCGGCCTTGTCCCTCGCGGGACTTGACCTCGCGCGCAGCCACCTGCGACCAGCCGCCGGGCGCGGCGCCCAAATCGACGATACGGCCGCCGGGAGCGAACAGCTTGTATTTCTCGTTGATCTCCAGGATCTTGTATGCCGCACGCGAGCGGTAGCCCTCAAGCCTCGCCCTGGCGACATAGGGATCGTTGAGCTGCCGCTCTAGCCAGAGCGTCGAGGACAAGCTGCGCTTTCGCGCCGTCTTCACCCGCGTCTTTAGCGCGCGCCCGCCTTCCCGGCCCGATCCGCTGTCGCTCACCCCTGGGCTCGCGCGCGTTGATGTGGTCCGACACAATCCGCTCGCATAAGCTGCGAGAGAATGCCTTCGCGTAAACCACGATCGGCGATCCGAATGCGGTCGGCGGGGAAACGCGCGCGGATTGCTTCGAGAATCGCGCAGCCCGCAAGCACGAGATCAGCCCGTTCCGCGCCAATGCAGCCGTTGGCGACGCGCTCGCCGTAGCTCATCGCGCGCAGCCGGCCAACGGCGGCGTCGACCTGAAGTCTGGTCAGCCAAAGTCCGTCAATCGAGCGCCGATCATAGCGCGGTAAATTCAGGTGGACGCCCGCGATCGTCGTCACCGTGCCCGAGGTTCCAAGCAGGTGGAATCGGCCGCACCGCTTCTGGTCCGCGACACGCGCAACGAATGGCCCCAGCGCCGCGTCGACATGCGCGATCATCGCGAGGAAAATCTCAGGCGTGACGTCGTCGCCGCCAAACGTCTCCGCAAGCGAAACGACGCCAAGTCGCAGTGATTCCCAGGCTTCGATCCGGCGCGGCCCGCGCGAACCCCGACGCATCCAAACGATTTCGGAAGAGCCGCCGCCGATGTCGAACAGCAGCGTGGATTCTGCTTGCGTATCGACCAACTCGCCGCAGCCCGCAGCAGCGAGAAATGCCTCCGTCTCGCGATCGACGATTTCAAGCTCAATCCCAAGCCGATCATGAACTTCGTCAAGAAACTCGCGACCATTGACCGCGGAACGGCACGCCTCGGTTGCGATCAGCCTCGCCCGGGTGACGCCTCGGGCGCGTATCTTGTCGCGACAAACGCGAAGCGCTTCGATCGTGCGCGCGATGGCGGCATCGGAGAGCCGACCACTTTGGGTTAGACCCTCGCCGAGCCGGACGATGCGCGAAAAAGCATCCACAACGCGAAAACCGTCGTGAGTCGGCCGAGCGATCAACAGGCGGCAATTGTTCGTGCCAAGGTCTAAAGCGGCGTATAGCCCTGACGACAGCGTGACGGGCGCTGCTGGCATTTTCTCTACTACGGTGGCGTCGAGGGCGAGAGAGCCCAAAACTGACGTCAGAGCCAAAATTTCTACTCCAAGCGCGGGAACTTTTGCTCCAGCGGTGAATATTCGCGCCGGAAGGTAACACGGCGCGCGCAGGATGCAATCGCCGCGCTTGGCTCGCTGAGATACTTCGCATAGGCATCGGCTAGGCGGGCATTCTTAATCCGTTTTGGCCCGCAGAGCTTTCTTGCTAGCTTCCAACGCGAAAGCATCGCGTCGCGTTAAATCGCAATCTCAAATCCGCCGGGATATCTGAATTTCAGGACAAACTTTGAATTTGCCGCTTAAGCGCAGAACTCAGTGCGTGTAGCTCCACGCTAGAAACCGACCTGCTTGCAGCGCGCACAGGTCCGCAAGACATAGCGCCCGTAACGGCGGACGTTATGGCGTGAAGAACGCCGCCTTTACTTTGTCGCCCGGTTTAATGCCGATGGCTTCCGCCTCGCCGCCATTAAGTTCCAGCACCGCAATGCACGGGGCGCCTGAAGGCACGATCTTTTCCGAGTATGGCTCCGCTCTCGTTGCGACATTAACGACAACGCCATGCGGCCCGATAAACACCATATCCAGCGGGATGACCGTGTTTTTCATCCAGAACGACACCGGCTCGTTCCGATCGAACTCGAACAACATGCCGCGGTCCGGCGGCATGAACGCACGAAACATCAACCCCTGTTCGCGTGAAGCGTCGTTGTTCGCGATCTCCACGTCGAAGTGATGTGCGCCGCTTCCCGTGACGATGTCTAGCGGCTGGAACACCGTATCCGCAGCAGCAAGCGAAGCCCCAGCCAGAAGCGTCGCCAATACGAAGAATGGAGCCAAACGTCGCATCATGAAGCGAGGCTTAACCAGCCACGCCGCGCTGCGTCAATGCCTACTGCGTCGATTGCCCACTGCGTCCATTGCCCACCGCGTCAATGAGTGGAGCGGATACCTTCGAGCGGGCGCACTTCGACGGCGAGCAACCCCTTCGCCCCTGGCCCGAATCGCGCCAGCATGGAATCGCCCGGCTTTGGATCAATGAATCCGAAACGGCGCAGCGTCTCCATATGAACGAATATGTCTTCGGTCCCCTCACCGCGCGTAAGGAAACCGAAACCGCGCGACCGGTTAAACCATTTGACGATCACGATCTCAAAGCTGCCGACATTGGTTGTCTGAGGGCGTGCACGCGTCAGTGTTTCCGGCTGGTTGAGCATGGGCTCGCCGGCCGTCACCGACAGGAGTTTAAAGACCTGCAGTCCACGATCACGACGCTGCGCCTCAGCAACTACACGTGCGCCTTCCGTCAGCGTCGTAAAACCATCCCGTCGTAATATAGTCACGTGAATTAAAACGTCGGGTTCGCCATTGTCGGGCACGATAAAACCGTAGCCCTTAGCGACATCAAACCATTTCACGCGGCCCGCAACTTCAACCAGTTCGACAGGATGCGAGAGATCCGAGTCCACTGCACTGTCGATCGACCCGGCCGCATGCGGCTTATCGTAGTCCTCGCTCAAGTTTGTAGCCCCCTCACACCCGCACACCGCTCACACGAAACACATGCGCGAATGCCTGGAAGCGAGCGGTCCGCCTGGATCCCGCTTCTTGGCTCGAATCGCCGCGCAGGTGATTCTCGTAAGCCAAGATAGCAAAATAGCCCGCAACGCCTAGCGAATTCGCGCTATTTGCAGGTAAGCCTGTGAAAAGAAATAGGCTGATCAATCAAACGCCCGACCTGCGTTATGCAAGCCGGGCGGAAAAGAGTCTGATATCAACTAATAAGCTGTCACTCGCCTTCGTCTTCAGGTTCAGGAGGCGGCGCCATACCTTCGAGACCGCGCAACAAATCTTCTTCGGTCATGCGATCAAACTGCACTTCGGCGCCCGGTTCGAGCGAGGCGGTGGCGGGCACGAGCGGGGGCGCGGCCTCTGCTTCCGGCTCGTCGACCTCAACTTGCTTCTGCAACGAGTGGATTAAGTCTTCTTTCAGATCGTCCGGCACGAGCTTCGCGTCGGCAATTTCACGCAGCGCGACGACAGGGTTTTTATCATTGTCGCGCGCGACGTGGATCTGGGATCCGGACGAAATCGCGCGAGCGCGATGGCTGGCCATCAGCACGAGTTCGAACCGGTTGTCGATCTTATCGACACAATCTTCAACGGTGACACGCGCCATGGCGGACTCCTAGGTGCAGTGCGGGATTAAGGGAGGTCGCGCTGATACACCGCCCAAGAGGCGTTAGCAAGCCGACGGCTTCTGCCATCTATCCCGGCGCGGCGTCCGTAAAGCGAAAAGCTCCTTAACGGCGCCGCGCGGCCTCGCATAAAGGGGCGCCGACAACAACGCGTTCCCCTTTAATAGCCGTCCGGCGCGCTAGCTACGCCAGCAACACGCCCCGCGCCGAAAGCTCCCGTTCGAGATCGACCCCCGGCCCATAATGCACCGTGTGCAGGCCGAACGCAGCCGCAGCCTCGATGTTCTTCAAGGAATCGTCGACAAACAGCAATTCCTTAGGGCTCCGCCCTGCCCGCTCGACCAGGATTTCGAAGATGCGTCGGTCTGGCTTGGTCACCCCCTCGTGCCCCGAGATGACAGCGTCCGTGAAAGACCCGAGAAACGGATAGGCCGCGAGCGCGAGTGCGAATTTCTCGCGCGCGAAGTTGCTCAAAGCATAGACCGGCGCGCCTGCATTTTTAAGGCGCGCCAGAAGGGCGACGTTCTCGTCTATGGGGCCGCCCAGCGTCTCCATCCAGCGCGAATCAAACAGGCGCAGTGCGTTCGCGAATTCAGGAAAAGCGGCGACGCGTTCTTCCACAGCGTCCGCAAAACTCGGAACGCGGTCGGTTTGCGCGATCCAGTCCATCGCGCAAGCCTCACGCAGAAACCGTTCCATTGTCGGCCGATCCGCGAACACTTTCTGGAACAGGTTGCGCGGGTCCCAGCGGAGCAGCACGTTACTAATGTCGAAGACCACGATCATAGGAAGGCCCCGGAACGGCACAGGACCACTTGCCCCGACGAGTGCAAGCGGTCCATAAATTTCACGCGATGCGGCCTAACGGCGAAAACGCAAACGAATTGCTAACAGCAGCCCAACGTCCCGCGATAGAAATCCGCCACGGCGGGTTCGAGCGTGCCCCAGGCTTCGAGAAACGCCGCCCGCCCTGGCAGGCCCTCGCGATATTGCGCCCGCAAACGTGCTTGCACGGTGTTGAGATCGATGCCGGTCGGGCCGCCGGCCTCGACGATCCGGCGGCCGGCAACGTAGAGCGCATCGATATGCGCGGCGGTGGCGCGAGCAAACAAGAGATCGACCGGCTCGACGTCCATTACGGCGTCGCGGTCGAGGCCGTCGAGATCGAGCACCAGCACGTCGGCGGGTTCGCCAACTTTCAGCACGCCTGTTCCCGGCGCGCCATTGGCGAAGCGCCCGTTGGCGATGATCCCGCTGAGCCAGGGCTCGCGCGCGACAACCCCTTCAAAGCCCCAGCCGCCATGCAAAAAATGCCCGAGCCGCATCTCGCGCACAATGTCGTCGTCCTCGTCAAAGGCCGATCCGTCTACGCCAAGCGCGACACGGCAGCCGCGCTTCAAAGCCTCGCCGATCGGCGCGATGCCTGAGCGCAGGTGCAGATTGGAGCTCGGGTTGGTCGCAATCGTTGCGCCGGAGCGCGCGATGCCGTCGAGGTCTTCCAGACGGGCATAGACACAATGGGCGAGCGTAAGGCGCGGCGACATCAGGCCGAGCGCATCGAGCCGCGCGACGACGCCCTCGGGATAGAGCTGGTCGCAGATCGCCCGCTGGTATCGGGTCTCAAGCAGATGCATGTGCACGCGGCGGCCGGCACGCGCTGAGGCTTGCGCAATCAAGCGGAGCATTTCGTCCGAACACCATTGCGGCCCGTTTGGACCGAACTGGACGGTGAACATTGGGCTCTCGACTGCAGCCGCGATCTCCTCCACCCTGGCGATCTGCTCGGCGGGGCTCGGCAGCGGGTTGAGGAACGTACGCTCGACCGCCGCCCGCGCTGGGCCGTCGAGTTTGTCCAGCACGGCTTCGGACGGACCGTAGACGAGCGGGTGACGGTCGCGCATGAACAGCGCGAGCGTAACGCGCACGCCCACCTCAGCTGCGGCCCGCGCAACTTGGCGAACCTCGTCGACCGGGCTCATCGGCCCTTGCAGCCGCGTCAGATGCGCCATCACGCTGGCCGCTCCGCCACGCGCGGCGCGGCCGAACGCCGCCAGCGCGCCGAGGTAGGGATCGATTGGCGGCATCGCGCCAAGCCGCAGCACCCAACTTTCCAGCGGCTTGTCGGCGCCGCCGAACGAGGTCGGAGAGAGCGGGCGCGCGTGGTCGTGGGCATTGGCCAGTGCGGGCATCGCCAGCCGGCGACGAGCGGGCCGATGCTCGGCAGGCGTAATGGCGGCAATCAGGCCGTCGCGGAATGTGATGTCCACGAGTGCCGACGCGCCGCCTGTTAGAAGCTGCACCGCTTGCAAATCCGCCATCGCCTGTCCCCTTGCTTTGATGGATGTAGCATCAAACGCGCCAACCGCAGTTTCTTGCTTCTGGGTTGGCTCAGGGGACTGCCGGGAAGACTTACCGCCGCAGCGCCCGGATCGCCTCGCGAAACGCGCTCGCAAACAGCTCTATATCCGCCTCGCACGACGCCCAGCCCAGGCTTAGTCGGATGGCTCCTTCCGCAAGTTTCGGAGGCACGCCCATTGCGGCTAGCACGTGTGAGCGCGACACCTTTCCCGACGAGCAGGCCGAGCCCGACGAGGCCGCCACGCCGGCAAGGTCGAGTCGCATCAGCAGCGTCGCCGCAGCAAGGTCGGGGACCGCGAAACAGCTTGTATTGGGCAGGCGTACGGCTCCCTCGCCAAAGATAGTCGCATCCGGCGCCGCTTCCCGCACAGCCTGCTCCAAC
>JAYTRP010000536.1:0-11002 GCA_043746145.1 Hyphomicrobiales bacterium
ACGCGGAACTCGCCGCTGCCGGCATTAAGGCTGGCGACTTCGGCCCGGCCAACTGGAAGGCGGGTCAAGGCCCCGACGGCAAGCAATACGCCGTGCCGCTCGATATCCATTCGATCATTCTCTACTACAATAAGCCTCTCTTGAAGAAAGCCGGATTGCTCGGCGACGACGGCAAACCCAAGGGCCTCGACGGGGCGGCTAATTTCGAAGCAGCGCTCGCCAAGCTCACCGGCAATGGCGTGGTGGGTCTGTCGACGGCGACTGCCGACGGCGCGACGATGTGGCGCATTTTCTACACGCTGCTCAGTCAGCAGGATGGCAAATTCCTTGAGGACGGGAAGTTCCTCGACGGCGCCAATCTCGACAAGGCGACCACGGCTTTGGCCGAAATGCAGAAGTGGGTGAAGAACGGCTGGGTGCAGAGCAAGACCGAATATCCGGCCTCGATCGCTCTGTTCACGTCCGGCAAGTCGGCGTTCCACATCAACGGCGTCTGGGAAGTTCCAACCATGGTCGACCTGTCCGCGAAGGGCCAGTTGTTCGACTGGGGCGCAATCCAGATCCCAACCCTTTTCGCCCATACCGCGACATGGGCCGACTCGCATTCGTTCGCGATTCCCAACCGCCAGGGCAATCCGGTTGATCCCGCCAAGCGCAAGCTCGTGCTGGAGACGATCCACTGGTTCAACGCGCATTCGGCCGAATGGGCGAAGGGCGGCCACGTCCCCGCATTTCTCCCGGTGCAGGATAGCGCGGAGTTCAAAGCGATGAAGCCGAACTCGGATTACGTGAGCCTCGCCAAGACCGCCGTGTTCGATCCCGTCTCGGTGTTGGCGGGCGTCGCGTCCCCCGTTTATGATGCATCGGGTAACTTCATCATGCCGGCTATGAACGGCGAAATGGCCCCGGCCGACGCGGCCAAACAAATGCGCGACGACCTGCAATCACAGACAAAGTGAGGCGCTGATCGCTCGATTTTCGAGAGAGCTTGAGGTGAGGGCCATCGTAGAGCGGCCCTCACCCGACGCTTGGCAACATTTTGTTGAAAGGGCGTCACGTTTGTCCATGTGCAATCCTGCTCACGAACCTTGGTCGTCAAGCCTATGCTGAAGAGCCGGCGCAACGAGCTCGCTGTCGCATTCATCCTGATTGCGCCGTTCGTGCTCGTCTACGGCGTATTGTTCGTCTATCCCACGATCAAGATGGTTCAGTTGAGCTTTACCAACGCGCCCCTGATTGGGCCTGGCGATTGGGTCGGCTGGGCTAATTTTCGCCGACTATGGTTCGACCGGCTGTTCTCCACCGCAGTCTGGGACACCGTCTATTTCGTGCTGCTCTCGGTGATTCCCTCCACGGTTCTCGGTCTGGTGATCGCGCTGGGCGTCAATCGACTGAAGGGCTGGTTGCAGAGCGTCGTGCTGGCGGCGTTTTTCCTGCCCTACATTCTCCCGGTCTCGGTGGTGTTTCGCATCTGGAGTTGGATGTGCGACCGGGATTTCGGGATCGCGCAATACCTCATCATGCCGTTCAACGGCGGCGAGCGGATCAACATCTTCCGAACCGTGCCGATGTTCATGCCCATGGTCGCGGCGGTCACGGTATGGTGGTTGATCGGCTTTAACGTGCTGCTGTTCATCGCCGGACTGCGAAACATCTCCCCTGAGATCTACGAGGCGGCAGAACTCGACGGCGCGACGCCGTGGATCCGCTTTCGCCGGATCACTTGGCCGCTGATCTGGCCCGTCACGGTCCTCGTGCTGACGATCCAGCTCATCCTGCAGTTGAAGATTTTCGATCAGGTCTATCTGTTCTCGAATGGCGGTCGCGCCGACGCCACGATGGTGATGGTGCAATATATCTTCAAGCAGGCCTTCCAGCAGAGCCATGGCGGACTTGCCGCGGCGGCCTCCGTGGTGCTGTTTATCGTGATCATCGCGTTCTCCGTATTGCAATTTCAGCTGCTGCGAATTCGAGGCGCGAAATGACTGCGGTTTCAGAACGACCCAGCGCCGCAAGAGCAAATTTGGGCCGGTTAAACCGTCTGCGTCAGATCGATCGGGTCGGGCTCATCATCACCCTGGCGACGGTTCTTGGCGCCATTATCTGGGCGTTTCCGCTCTATTGGGCGATTGTCACCACGTTGAAACCCGAGGCCGAGGTCGTCAAGGCAGGCGTGGAAATCTGGCCGCGCCATCTCACGTTCGAAAACTACTGGCATGTGCTGTTGGAGACCAAGCTGGGCCTTTGGTACATCAACTCACTGATTACTTCGGCGGCAGTGACGGTGCTGGTGGTCGCCGTTTCCGCGGCGGCGGGCTATGCGATCTCGCAACTTCGATTTCCCGGCCGAAGCCTGCTCTGGTGGTTGATCCTCGCCAGCTTCATGGTCCCGACCCAGGCGCTTATCGTCAACCACTTTGTCCTGATGAGCCAGTTCCATCTCGTCAACACGCTATTGGGCGTCATTCTTCCGCAGCTGATCGCCCCGGTGACTGTCATTATATACAAGCAATTCTTCGATTCGGTGCCCAAGGATTTTCGCGAGGCGGCGGTGATCGACGGCGCAACCGAGTTTCAGTTGCTGTTTCGAATATATCTGCCAATGAACTGGGGCGTCACGACTGCGCTCGCGATCATCACTTTTATTGCTGCCTGGAACAACTTTCTATGGCCGTTCCTCGCCGTAACCTCGCAGGATAAAATGAACGTGGCGGTTGGCATAACTCAGGTTTTCGACGCGTTCGGCGTGAAATACGCCCGCGATCTCGCCACCGCCATTCTTGCAGCATTGCCCGTCGCGGTGGTCTATCTGATCTTCCAACGCCGCGTGACGCAAGCGATCATGCTCTCCGCCGGCATCAAGGGTTGACGATGTTCATGGAGACACATCGTATGCCCAGCGTCGATCTTGAGAATGTAAGCAAACGCTACGGCGCTGTGGAGGTGATCAAAGGCCTCTCGTTGAGTGTCGCGCGAGGCTCGTTCACCGCTCTGCTGGGACCGTCGGGCTGCGGAAAATCAACTCTGCTTCGCATGATCGCGGGCCTCGAGGAGATTACGTCGGGCCGCTGCTTTATCGAGGATGCCGACGTGACTTCGACGCCGCCTGCCAAGCGCGGCGTCGCCATGGTTTTCCAAAGCTACGCGCTCTACCCCCATATGACGGTGCGCGACAATATCGCTTTCTCGCTATCGATCGCAGGCGTCTCGCGCGCCGCGCAGAACGCCAAGGTGGCCGAGGTTTCGCGGATGCTTCAGTTGGAGCCGCTGCTCGATCGAAGACCAGCGCAGCTTTCCGGGGGCCAGCGCCAACGGGTCGCGATTGGACGCGCCCTGGTGCGCGACCCCAAGGTGTTTCTGTTCGATGAGCCGCTCTCCAATCTCGATGCGATGCTGCGCGTACAAATGCGGCTGGAATTAGCCAAGCTGCACCGCGACCTCAAGTCGACCATGATCTACGTTACGCACGATCAGACCGAGGCGATGACCCTCGCCGATCAGATCGTCGTGCTAGACAAGGGCTTGGTCTCGCAAGTCGGCTCCCCGCTGACACTGTACAACACACCCGCCAACCGGTTCGTCGCCTCGTTCATCGGCTCGCCCGGAATGAATTTCATTCCCGTCGAGATCGAAAACACAAGCGAAGGTCACGCGCACGTAAGATTGCCTGGCGGCGCCGTCGTTGCGATCCCCATGCGGGGAGAGAAGGCAGGCGGAACGGCGGAAATCGGCGTTCGACCGGAGCATGTCGCATTCACCGACTCCAGCGATCCGGCGCTGGTTGGTTCGGTCGCGATCGTCGAGCGGCTTGGCGACGAAACGCTAGTCTATGTCGACACGGCCGCCGGCCAGATTATCGTGAAGGGCGAGGGCTCCATGAAGGCGAGTCTAGGCGACAATGTTTCGCTTGCGATTACGACTGCATCCGCGCATCTGTTCGGCCCTGACGGCGCTGCTATGTGAGGCGTCCCTTGCGATCAACTATCGGTCGTCACGCGCATCAGGATATCCTGATCATAATTGCCAAAGCCGCGACCATAGATGTTGATCCCGCCGGGATGGCGCGCATCGTCTTTCACGGCGATCTTCAGGCGGATTGAATGGTGTGCGGGAAGATCGAGATCATGCAGCGCAACCGGCGACAGCTTCACGCCATCGAGAAACGATCCCTCCCGGGTGACGCGCCAATTCTTCAGCAACCCATATTGGCTGCCCTTCAACTTCCACCATTCCGGGGTATAGACGCCGCGCCGATCACCGTAATCTCCCGAACTAGTGAAAGCGCCGATGTCGCGGCCATTGACGGAAACGGTGATGTCGGAGGGCCAATCAGACGACGTGCCGGGGACCTCGGAGGAGAGTTCCAGCGAGAACTCGAGCGAGGTGACCTCTCGTCCAATCAGACGCGGGTTGTTGGGGAATTGATATTCAATGAAGCCGCGCGTGAACCACATCAGCCCCGCATTCATCCGATCGGGGTTGAGGAACGTGCCGGGCACATCGAGCAGGCCGACAATGCCCTGTCGCGAACAAAGGCCACAGGGTGCGCTGACCTCGCAACTCGTGTAAAGCCCAATCGGCATCTCGACTTCAATCGTGCTTTCCGACGCCTTGGCGGCATCCTCCCGCAGCATGACGACAACTTCGTCGAAGGCGGAGAAGCAGAGCTTCTGGTTGCCCTTGCGCCCCTTCTGCGTCTCGGTGCGAATCAAGCCACATTCCTCAAGCACTTGCAGGTTGGACGAGACCGTCGACTGTGGCAGACCCAACGCCTCTGCGATATCGTTGACGTTCCGGCCCGGCTGCCGCTGAAGGAGTTTTAAAATGCGCACGCGCTGCGTTGACGCAAGACCCCGCAGCACATCGGGACGCTGCTCGGGATCGACGAGAAGAAAGTTGCGCGCCATTCCGGTCTCTTCGCCGCACATTCGCGGCCCTCAACGAAATGGAACAGCTTTTGCAATTCCGCAACCCTCGCTACACTATTTGGTGACGCTGGCATGACTGAATCGCCCAATAATCCGCCTTCACGCGCCCTACTCTCGCTTGACGGCGCCTGGGGCTTCACGTTCGAAGGCCCTACCGCGAAGCTCGCCCATGAGCCCGCCGAAATTCGCTCGCCAGGCGTTTGGCAGACGCAATTCCCCGAACTGCGCAATGCGAGTGGCGTCGGACGCTATCAACGTCGAATTGAACTCCCCCTGGGTTGGCGCGGGCGCGCGATATTTCTGGTGCTGGAGGGCGTGTTTCACGCCGCGCGCGTCTTCGTCGACGGCCGCCTAATAGGGACTCACGAGAACGCCTGGACGCCTTGCGAGTTTGATCTGACGTCAGCGATCGGGACTGCTGAGGCTTTCGATCTGGTCATTGAGGCGCGAGTGCCTGATGACCGGAACACCGCACAGGAAAGTTTTGGTGAGACGCTCGCGGCCAAGCAGGATTGGTATGGGATTCACGGCGGCATCTGGAAGTCCGCTCGACTGGAAGCGCGCTCGGTCCACCATTTGCGGCAGATCGCTGTCCAGACCATTGATGACGTTGTGAAAATTCGCGGGCAGGCAGTCGGGCGGCTCGCGTTGACGCTGTCGCATCAGGGCGCTCAATTCGTAAGCCGGGAATTCGATGTAGACGGCGATTTCGAGGTCGCCTTGGACGCTCCCGGCGCGAAACCCTGGTCGCCCGACTCGCCGCACCTCTACGATCTCATAATTGCACTATTTGAGCACAACTTGCTGATTGATCAAGTCGAGAGAACCGTAGGCTTCCGTTGCTTCGAGGCGCGCGAAGGGAAATTGTTCCTGAACGGCGAACCCTTTTATATGTTCGGCGCTCTGGATCAGGATTGGCACCCGATCGAAGACTGCCGGCCGCCCGATCCCGCTTTCCTCGAACAACGATTCCGTAACGCCAAAGCGATGGGCCTGAACACGCTGCGTTGCCACGTCAAGATCCCGGACAAACTCTATTTCGATCTCGCCGATCGCCTCGGGCTGATCGTTTGGCTTGACATGCCCTACATGGAGTTCTTGACGCCGACCGCGCGCGCGAAGATCAGCGAAACATTTGTCGGCTCGGTTGAAGCGCACGCGCATCACCCCTCCATTTGCATCTGGACCTTGTTCAACGAAGGATGGGGGATTGACCTCGACGACAATCCCGACGACCGCGCTTGGTTGCTCGAAACTTTCGACGCGGCCAAACTGCGCGTCCCCGAGAGCCTCGTCGTCGACAATTCGCCGTGCTTTCCCCGCAATTATCACGTCAAAACCGATATCGAAGACTTTCACTGGTACAATGCGTTCCCCTCTCAGAACGCAGAATTCGCAAAGCGAACGCAGAATTTTGCAAAACGCGCCGCGTGGCCCTGGTCCCCGCATGGCGATGCCGTGAAGACCGGCGCCGAACCCCTGATCTGCTCGGAGTTTGGCGTCTGGGGCCTGCCGCACCCGCGTGACATTCTGGAGAATGGTCAGGAGCCCTGGTGGTTTGAAAGCGGCCACGATTGGAACCAGGGCGCCGCCTATCCGCATGGGATCGAAACACGGTTTCGCGATGCGCAATTAGCGACAATTTTCGGCGATCTCGATAGCTTCGTCGACGCGGCGCAGGAGAGCCAGTATCGCGGCCTCAAATATCAGATCGAGACGTTACGTTGGTCGGCGCCAATTTCGGGTTATGTGATCACCGAACTTAACGACACGCAATGGGAATGCAACGGCTTGATGGACACGCAGAACCATCCACGCCGCTTCGCCGATCGCCTTTCGTTGCTACAGCAACCGCATCTCGTCATCGCGCGCGGTGGTCGCACAGCGCTGCACGCGGGTGAGGCCACCGAGGTTGCTATCCGCCTCGCCGGGGCTGGCGGCGCGCCAGAGGGTGGGTGGATCGATTGGCGCTTCGGTGCGGAGCGCGGTCGAATTCCTGCGTCGATTGATCCCGTCTCAGTGCCTTTGCAGGCCGGCGCTGCGATGTCGATGCACCTACAGGATCTGGAACTCGAAGCGTTTGACGCGGCGGGTCTGCTGCTCTCGCGCAACCGGCTCGAGTTCTGCATCGCTCCGCGAATTGTCGAACATACCCCGGCGCTGTGGCCGGCCGACGCGGAGGCGATGGCTATCCTCGAAGCCTTAAGCTGGCCGCGTCGCGCGGCGTCGCCTGACGAGGCCGACCTTTGCTTTGCCACGCGGATGACGTCGTCCGTGCGCGAAGGTCTGCTTGCAGGGCACAAGACGCTGCTCGTCGCCAATCAAGCCAATGCATTGGTCGATTCCGAGCGAACCCTGCCGGCTGGTGACTTTCACAACTTTCCCACCATGGGGCTTCGGCTCCGCGCGGGCTCGCCCTGGGATGGCGGTTGGATGGGCGCGTTCTGCTGGCGCCGCATCGACGGGCCTTGGGCGTCTCTGCCCGGCGGGGCTATGTTGGATGAGCATTGGATCGGCCTGCTGCCCGACTATGTGCTGACAGGGTTTCGCTCGACCGCATTCGCAGGGTTGGTTGACTCCGGCGTGGCCGTGGCTTGGCTGCATAAGGCAGCCGCCTTCACCAAACGCACATATCTGGGCAAGGCCTGGTTGACTGTTTCAACGTTCGACCTCACCTCGGTCGTCGCGCTACGGCATCCCCTCGCGCCGCATCTGCTGCTCGCGTTGACGCAAAGCTGAGACAGGCGAGCTGGTTGGTTGAGGCTTGCAAATATAGCCAAAACTTTCCGTCCGTGCGGGTGTGGAGGCGGTTGGCGACTTAAACTGACGCCTATGCGGACAAGCCCGGCCATGACGATTGGATGCAGCAACCGGCGACTCCTACGCCGTCAATTCCAGCAGACGTTTCGCCGCATGCTCGTCAGTCACTAGCGTGTTGCAGCCGACGCGTTTGCGCGCCGCCAGGATCGCCTGGGCCCGCGCGGCGCCGCCCGTCGCGATGACGATATGCTTAGCGTGCGATACGGTCTCGAGGCTGATCGACATCACGCGTTCGTTCAGCGGGTGGGCTACGCTCCGGCCTTCCGAGTCGAGAAAATGGCACAGCGTGTCGGAGACGCAATGCGCATCGGCGAGTTCCTGGATTTGCCCGGCCGTGAGCAGGCCTTTCGAGAGCGAGGTGGCCGAGGCGCCGATGTCGCCGACACTGAGAATTGCGAGATCGAGCGACGCGGCGAGCCGCTCCAGCCGGTCCAAGCCGCAGCGAACAAACAGGCGTTCTCGCGTTTCCGCGGAATCGACCAGCAGCGGCGCCGGGAACAAGAAGCACTCGGCGCCAAGCGGGTTGGCGAACCGCCATGTGAATTCCAGCGGGTTGGTGAGCGTGACCTCGACCACGCCGCCGAGCAACGACACCACTTTCACATTCTCGCGGCGCGGCGGCCGGAACGTCGCCAATGCAGCGGTGAGCGTGCGGCCCCAACCGACGCCGATCGACATGCCGTCGTTGACAGTTTTCGACAGAAAGGCGCCCAATGCGGCGCCGACGGCCTTGGCCGTGTCGTCGACGCCATCGCCTCCCGGCACGACGATAGCTTCATCGAGACCGAGCCGTTGTTCGAGCTTAAGGCTGAGATCGATCAGTTCCGCGCCACCCTCGACGATCCAGATTTGCACTTCCGAACGCTTGAGCGCCTCGTCCAGCAGTTTCACCACCGTGGTTCGGGCGAGCCCGAGTCGATCGGCGATATCCCTCTGGGTATAGCCATAGGTGTAGTAGAGCCAAGCCGCGCGCAGCCTGAGAGATTGAGCGTCCCTCAGAACTGTCTGCTCATCTCTTTCCAGCCTGGCCATGTGTTCCCGTTGTCGATCAGGTTTGCGCCGACAACCAGCCGAGCAGGCGCTCGTTGACCATCCGAGACGCTTCGATATGCGGCAAGTGCGCGGCGTCGGGAATGATAAGCTGCTCCGCGTCGAACAGCGCCAGACGTTCAGCGTCGAGCGGGACGATCGCGTCGGCCGCGCCCCAGATTGCAAGGCGGGGGATCGGCGATGCCGCTACGGCCGCAATTGGAATCTCGAGTTCGCGATTGACGTCCCGTAGTTGGACCGCGATCGCAGCGAGACCTTCGCGAATTGCTGGGGAGCGCAAGTGTTGCAACACCCGAGCGACCATAAATTTATTAATCAACCGCGGTCGCGACACCAGCCGTTGCAGCAGCGCCTCAGCTTCCTGGGCCGTGTCGAGCTTGGAAAACCCGGAGAGGAAGCTTTCGCTCGCGCCTTTTCCAAGTCCGGCGCCGGCAATGATCGCCAACGAGCGAACGAGGTCCGGCCGCGCTGCCGCCAGGGCGATTGCAACGGCGCCGCCGAGGGAATGCGCCACGATGTGAACCGGACCGAGTCCGGACGCATCGACCGCCTGCGTCACGGCGAGGCGGAGATCGTCGAGCCGGCCGCTCTCGCCGGGCGCGGTCTCGCCATGGCTGGGGAGATCTAACGCGAATACAGGCCCCGCGCGCGACAATTCCTGTTGATTGGCCAACCAGCTCATGCGGTCAGCCCCGAACCCGTGGATCAGCAAAACAGCCGGGCCGCTACCTCCCGCCGCCGCATGGATCACAGGAATGCTGGGCATATTCTTAAGCGGACTCGATGACGCCGAGAATGGCGCCGACCGCAGCGATGTCGTCCGCTTCGACCAGGATTGCCTTCAACGTTCCCGATGCCGGCGCCTCGATCTCGATCGTGACCTTGGGCGTCGTGATGACCACGATCTGCTCTCCCTTGACGACGGGATCGCCGACCTTCTTCAACCAGGCGTCTACCTGCGCCTCCTCGATCTCAGTTCCGAGCTGCGGCAATTGAATGTCGAAATCCATTGCTTTGTCCTCTCGCTCTAAATCAGAGGCCTCGTCGGGCGAGGTCTAGATCATCCCAAACTCGCACGCCCTGGCGATTCCTGTTTCGGTCGGGAAAGAATTCGCTCGCGACGACGTCGACGATGTCGTGCGCCTGCGGGAAGTACGTGCCTTCCATGTCGGCGCCGGGCACGATCCAGTTGGGCGAGCCGATTACTCGCGGCGCCGCTTTCAGATCGGCGAAAGCAAAGCGCGTGACATTGGCGGCAAGCGTCATGGCGAAGCTGCCACGCTCCGACGCTTCCGAGACAATAACCAAACGGCCAGTCTTTTTCACCGATTTGAGGACGAGGTCATAGTTGAAAGGAACCAGGCAACGCGCGTCGATGATTTCGGCGGAAATCGCGTAGCTCTCTTCCAGCTCCTTGGCGGCGTCCATTGCAGCATAGAGTGACGGGCCGATGGTGAGGATCGTCAGATGTTCGCCCGCGCGCTTTACATCGGGCTCGCCCGCGGGGATGCGGTAATAGTCGGTGGGCACGCCGCCGGCATGGAACAACTCGGGCGTATCGTAGAGCCGTTGGCTTTCGAAGAAAACCACGGGGTCTTCGCTCGACAGTGCGGTCGCCATCAGGCCTTTCGCGTCGTACGGCGTGGCGGGATAGAAGACCTTGAGCCCTGGAACATGCGCGACCAATGCCGTCCAATCCTGCGAATGTTGTGCGCCATATTTGCTGCCGACGGAGCAGCGTAGCACGACCGGAAGCTTGAGTTCCCCAGCCGACATCGCCTGCCACTTGGCCATTTGGTTGAAAATTTCATCGCCCGCGCGTCCGATGAAATCGGCGTACATGAGTTCGATCAGCGCCCGCCCGCCTTCGAGCGCATATCCCACAGCGGTGGCGACGATCGCGGCCTCGGAAATCGGCGAGTTGAAGATGCGGTGGTAGGGCAGCAATTCGGAAAGCCCGCGGTAGACACCGAACGCGCCTCCCCATTCCCGACATTCCTCGCCATAGGCGATCAACCGCTCGTCATGCAGCATGTGATGGAGAATGGATTCAAACAGCCCGTCGCGCAGCGTGATCGCGCGCATCGTCGACAGCTTGGCGCCCGTCTCGGAATAGCCGAACCGGCTCTTCTTGCGGTTCTGCGCGATGCGTGTGTTCGTTGCAGGATCAGCAATCGTCGGCGCGGGATTGGCGGGAAGCTCGA
>JAYTRP010000537.1:0-3565 GCA_043746145.1 Hyphomicrobiales bacterium
TCGATCGCGTGAATTATCGCCGTCGCATCGCCTGATTTGATCACCGACTCCACTTTCGCGGCTCCGGCGACAACCAATCCCGCCTTGTTCACAATCGACAGAAACTGCAGAGCGTCGCGTTCCAACAACCATTCGACGTCGCTCGCCAGTTCACCCGACGCCTTCACGGCTTTGCGAAAACCGCGGGAGAACGCTTGCTTCGCCACTGCCCGAGCGACGGTTCGCCGATCCAGGCTGGTCCATACGCCTCGCCCCGGCAACTTGCGCGCCAGATCCGGCGTTACAACGCTTTCGGCGGAAAGCGCAAAACGCAACATTGCTTCCGGCGAACCTTTATCGCCGGAAACTATGCATGTGCGTTCCGATCCGCGCTCGTCGCGATCTAGGCTCGTGGGCAAAGACTTGAATTCCTACTCCGCCGCTTCTTCAGCTTCCGTTCCAGCATCGCTCGGCGCCTCGATCCAGCCGACTTTGACGCGCGCGGCCATGATAATCGTCTCAGCCTCCCCGCGAGAAAGCCCGAACTCGCCGAGATAGCCTGGATGCTTCTTCTCCACGCCGTTCTCGCGCTCGGTCCAGCCGACCAGATCGTCGGTGGCGCAGCCTGCAATGTCTTCGACGGTCTTGACGTCGTTTTGACCGAGCTTGACCAGCATTGGGGTGGTCAGCCCCTCGATCATCTTCATTTCGTCCTCCACTCCGAGCGCTTTACGGGCGTCGTCATGCTCTGTTTCAATTCTCTCGAGATGCCCGGTGGCGCGGGCCTGGATTTCGGCTGCGGTATCCGCATCGAACCCCTCGATCGCGGCCAGTTCGGGAAGCTCTACATAGGCAATCTCTTCCACATTGCGGAAGCCTTCCGACGCTAGCAACTGGGCGACCGTCTCGTCGACGTCGAGCGCATTCATGAACGTTTGGGTGCGCTCGCTGAACTCCTTCTGGCGGCGTTCGGATTCTTCCGCTTCCGTCAGAATGTCGATATCCCATCCCGTCAACTGCGAGGCGAGGCGGACATTCTGCCCGCGCCGACCAATCGCCAGAGATAGTTGGTCATCGGGAACGACGACTTCAATGCGAGTGGAATCCTCATCCAGCACGACCTTCATCACTTCGGCCGGTTGCAGCGCGTTGACGATGAAGGTGGCGGCGTCGGCGGACCAGGGAATAATGTCGATATTCTCGCCCTGCAGTTCGTTAACGACCGCCTGAACGCGCGAGCCGCGCATGCCGACGCAGGCGCCGACCGGATCGATCGAGGAATCATTCGAAAGAACCGCGATCTTGGCGCGCGAGCCCGGATCGCGCGCGACAGCTTTGACCTCTACGATACCGTCATAGATCTCGGGAACCTCTTGCGCGAACAGCTTGGCCGTAAACTGGGGATGCGTGCGCGAAAGGAAAATTTGCGGTCCTCGCGCCTCGCGCCGCACGTCATACACATAGGCGCGGATACGGTCTCCCGGCCGAAACATTTCGCGCGGCACGAGCTCGTCGCGGCGTACCACCGCCTCGCCCGCTCCGGCGCCGCCGAGATCGACGACAACGTTGCCGTATTCAACCCGCTTCACCTGACCGTTGATGATCTCGCCGATACGGTCTTTGTAGACGTCGTATTGCTTGTCGCGCTCGGCTTCGCGAATCTTCTGCACCAGCACCTGTTTCGACGCCTGCGCGGGAATGCGCCCGTAATCGAAGGGCGGCAGCGATTCGGCGATCCAGTCGCCGATCTGCGCGGAAGGATTTTTCTTTGACGCATCCGTCAGCGTGATCTGCGTTGCGTCATTCTCGATCTGATCGACCACCAGAAGCAGCCGCGAGAACCGGATCTCGCCGGTCTTCGGGTTGATCTCCGCGCGCACTTCCGTCTCCTGGCCATATCGCGAGCGCGCGGCCTTCTGCATCGCGTCTTCCATCGAGGCGAGCACGATCGAGCGGTCGATCGATTTCTCGCGCGCGACCGCATCGACGATCTGCAAAAGCTCAAGTCGGTTGGCGCTGACGGCCATAGGTTTCTCCTCTGTTCGACGCGCTTGAGCTAGAGCTCGGGCTCGTCGCTCGATTCGGTTCCGGTTTTCGATTTCGTATTGCGCGCCGTCTTCACGGCTTTTTTCGCCGACTTTTCGCGCCGCAAGTCTGCGCGGATCAGCGAGTCCGGCAAAACGAGACGCGCCTCCACCATGTCGGCGACGACGAGCCTCGCGACGACCTCCTCCTGACCGGAATCGGCCTCCAAACGAAGCGAAACGACGACCGCGCCGTCGATCGCCTCCACCGCCTCGATAATTCCGCGAAAGCGCTTCCGGCCTTCGAGCGAGACGGCGAGTTCGACCTTGGCCTCCTGCCCGATTGCGCGGCTGAAATCCGACTGTCGCACGAGGGGACGATCTATTCCCGGCGACGACATCTCGAGCCGGTAGGGCAGGTGGATGGGGTCCTCCAAGTCGAGCACCGGGGAAAGCGCGACGCTGGCCGCCTCGCAATCCTCGATCCCCATCATGCCATCCGGCCGCTCCGCCATAATCTGCAAAATAGGCGATTGCGAGGTGGAAATCTTAGCCCGCACAATTCGGAAGCCAAGGTCGCGCAAAACGGGCGCGGCGACCGTCGCCACTTTGCGCGCCGCTCCGCTCTCGACAATCAGCCGCGGTTCGTCCAACCCTTCAAGGTCGGGTCGTGAAGCGAGGCTTTGAATGATTTCCGACATTGTAACGACCAATAAAAAAGAGCGGGTCCCGGTCGGGCCCACTCTCAAACCCGCTCCTCGCAACTTGCGAGAAGTCATGAGAAACGCTCCGCCGGATATAGCTTCGTCATTGCCGAAAGGCAAGATGATTCCAGCCGAAAGGCAAGATGATTTCGGCCGAAAGGCAAGATGATTTCGGCCGAAAGGCAAGATCGTTCCAGCCGAAAGGCGAAACGATTTAGGCGCATTATTCCTCAGAAGGGCGATACGGCGCAGGCTCAAGTCCTGCGCCGCGTTAGATCACACCACGGTTTGTCGCTGTGATCCCAGCACGCCGCCTTCAAGCTCCATGACGTCGCCCCGCTTCAAGAACACCGGCGGCTTCATGCCGAGCCCGACGCCTTCCGGGGTCCCGGTGACGATCACGTCGCCCGGGAGCAAGGTCATGAATTGGCTCAGATGCGAGACGATGATCGCGACGGAAAAAATCATGTCGCTCGTGCTGCTGTTCTGCCGCACGACGCCATTGAGCTTGAGCGACAGAGGGATATTCTGTGGGTCGGGTAGTTCATCTGTCGTGACGAGGTAGGGTCCAAGCGGCCCGAACGTGTCGAAGCTCTTGCCCTTGACCCACTGGCCGCTCCGCTCAATCTGCCACTCACGCTCGGATACGTCGTTGGCGAGGCAATAGCCGGCGACATGGGCGAGCGCCTGATCCTTGGCGACGCGCCGCGCCGTCGCGCCGATGATGACGCCGAGTTCGACTTCCCAGTCCATCTGCTCGGAGCCTTCCGGCCAGATCACGTCGTCGTTCGGACCGTTCATGGAGGTGAGCGCCTTGTTGAAGACGATCGGCTCCTTCGGCCTTTGCGCGCCGGTCTC
>JAYTRP010000538.1:0-3562 GCA_043746145.1 Hyphomicrobiales bacterium
CGCGCCGCCAGGATCGAGGAGGTCGGGTTGACCACGAAACGTGCGACGATCGCCTGACCTGTGGCAATGCCGCCGATGATTCCGCCGGCGTGGTTGGACAGGAATTCAGGCCGCCCGTCGGGTCCGATTCGCATCTCGTCGGCGTTTTCCTCGCCGCTCAGTTCGGCGGCCGAAAACCCCTCGCCGATTTCGACGCCCTTGACCGCATTGATGCTCATCAGAGCCGCCGCGATCTCGCTGTCGAGCTTGCCGTAAATCGGCGCGCCCCAGCCGACAGGAACGCCGTCGGCGACGATCTCGATCACCGCCCCGATCGAGGAGCCAGCCTTACGGATGGCGTCGAGGTAATGCGCGAACCGCTGCGCCGCGTCGAGATCGGGGGCAAAGAATGGATTGCGCGGTACCTCGTCCCAATCCCATCGCGCACGGTCGACGCTTAACTTGCCCATGCGCACCAGCGCGCCGCGGACGCGCACGTGCGGGATCACCTTGCGCGCGACCGCGCCAGCGGCGACCCGGGCGGCGGTCTCGCGGGCCGATGATCGGCCGCCGCCGCGATAATCGCGAATGCCGTATTTGGCGTCATAGACATAATCGGCATGGCCCGGCCGATACTTGTTTTTGATCTCGCCGTAATCCTTCGAGCGCTGATCGACGTTGTCGATATGGATCGCAATCGGCGCGCCCGTGGTCACTTGACGCCCGCTCGCCTCGTCGACCATCACTCCCGAAAGAATGCGCGCTTCGTCGGGTTCGCGCCGTTGCGTAGTGTATTTCGACGTGCCCGGCCGCCGCCGATCGAGGTCGGCTTGAATGTCGGCGACGTCGAGCGGGATCATCGGTGGGCAGCCGTCGACAACGCATCCGATCCCCGCGCCATGGCTCTCGCCATAGGTGGTCACCCGGAATAAGTGGCCGAAGGTGTTATGTGACATGCCAATGTCCCCCGGCTCTCACTAAGGGAGGCGCGCGGCGGGCGTCAAATCTGCAAATGAAATTCGCAAAGCGTGGCCTGTTCATCGGCCCTTCATGTGGAATCACCCAGCGTCGGCCTGGGTCGACCAACAGCGTTGGACTCGAATCGGAGACATGACATGTTCAATAAGTTTGCGGCTCTCGGCTTTGCCGCCGCCTTGGTTCTCGCTCCCGTCGTCGCTCTCGCCGAAGACGCAACCCCGGCTCCCGCAGCCGATGCGCCCAAGGCCGACACGATGGCGCCGATGAAGCACAAGCACATGATGCATCACATGAAACATATGAAGCATACCAAGCACATGATGCATAAGAAGAAGATGATGGCGCCTGCCCCGGACGCAACCCCGGCTCCCGACGCACCGAAGTAATCGGCCGTCTAACGCCGTAGTCCTGCAATGCGCCAGCCGCTCCCTCGACGGGAGCGGCTTTTTATTTGCCTAGTCCATAGCGATATCCGCTTGCCTAGACCTCAAAGCGGGACGAACACAAACGCGTGAATGAGCGATCTGGAGGCGCGATGCGCGGCGTCGATTTCTGGTACGAATTCGCCAGCATCTATTCCTACCCAGCCGCCATGCGGATCGAGGCGCTAGCCGCCGAGCGCGGAATGCGCGCAGGCGAAGCGGCGCGGCCTTCCCGACGCTCCGTGCGGCGTGACACCGGATGGCGAGATTTTCTGGGGCAGAGATCGGCTCGAACAGGCGCTCGACTGGGACGCCCAATTGATGGGCGAACAAGTAAGCCGACGCCTCACCATCGCCACAACCCGCGAATATCTCAACCGCGGGCTGCAAGAGCGCTAGTAACGCGGTTACGGCGGTCCTGCTCGGCGGCTTGAGGAAAGGGGGCGGCGATGATCAAATTCGACGACAGCCGCAACTCCTACTCGCAGCGGCAATTTTCAGCCCAAACGTTCGAAGCGACCTCGCGGCGCTGACCGCAGTCGCGCTCCCGAGCGTATCTATTGCCTGAAGCGCCCGTGCGCTTCCTTTTCCTGCCCGCGCATGGCCCTGTCCGGCTATTCGCCGTGAAAGCCCGCCCGCATGTTCCGCTTCTTTGAAAACGCTATCGATCCCTTTCGTGCGCATGACGACACGACGCCGCCCGACAATCTGCTCGGCTATTACGCCCGCTATTGCCGTCAAGTTTGGCCCTTTCTCCTAGGCCTGCTGGCGCTCGGGCTCGTCGTCTCGCTGATCGAGGTGACCATTCTGCGTTACGTCGGCGCGCTGGTCGACACGCTGAAAGGGTCGAATCCAGGAACCCTGCTGACAGATCATGGCGGCGAGTTTCTCGGCATGGGGCTGCTGGTCCTGGTCGCTCGCCCGCTAGTCAACTTCATTCACGATCTGATCACGCAGCAGGCCATCGCGCCGGGCATGACCAACCTGATCCGTTGGCAGACGCATCGCTACGTGATCCGCCAGTCGGTGACTTATTTCGCCAACGATTTTGCTGGCCGCATCGCCTCGAACATCGTGCAGAGCGCGGCGAGCCTGCGCGATTCTGTCGTGCAAGTGATCGACTCGCTATGGTTTGTCACAACCTTCGCCTTGTCCGCACTCGCCATTTTCGCGAGCGAGGATCTATGGCTCGCGGCGCCGCTGCTGCTGTGGATTTGCTGTTATGTCGGCGCGATGTGGTTCTTCGTTCCCCGCATTCGCCGGCGATCGGAAACGCTTGCCCACGCGCGTGCGGATATGACGGGCCGCATCGTTGACAGCTACACCAACATCCAGACAGTCAAGCTGTTCGCGCATCTCGATCGCGAGGACGAGCACGCGCGTGAAGCGGTGGCGACTCACTTGGCGGCGTTCCATCGCCAGACCAGGTTGATCACGCTGCTCAACCTGTTCGTGTCGTGCACCAATAGCGCACTGATCGTCGCGATCGGCGCGATCGCGGTGTGGCTCTGGAGCCGGGGCGCGGTGACGCTCGGCGAGGTCGCGACCTCGACCTCGCTCGCGGTGCGCGTCGTCACGATGTCGGGCTGGGTGATGTGGACCGCGATCAGCGTGTTCGACAATATCGGTCAGGTGCAGGAAGGCATGAAGACGGTGGCGCGGCCTCGCGCGCTGGTCGACACGCCCGACGCCACGCCGCTCGCCGTTCCGCAGGGCGCAATCGCGTTTGAAAACGTCCGTTTCCACTATGGCAAGGGACGCGGCGTGATCGACAATTTCACGCTTAACATCGCGGCGGGCGAAAAGGTGGGGCTGGTTGGCCGCTCCGGCGCTGGCAAGTCGACGCTGCTCAACCTGCTGCTGCGGTTCCACGATGTCGAAGGCGGCCGCATCACGATCGACGGCGAGGACATTGCGGGCGTGACCCAGGACAGCCTGCGCCGCAAGATCGGCATGGTGACGCAGGACACTTCGCTGCTGCATCGCTCGATCGCCGAAAACATTCTGTATGGACGGCCAGAGGCGACCAGGGACGAGATGATCGCGGCCGCGCGGCAGGCGCACGCGCATGATTTCATCGTCAAGCTCAACGATCTGGACGGGCGGGTTGGCTACGAGACGATGGTCGGCGAGCGCGGCGTAAAACTCTCAGGCGGACAGCGCCAGCGCATCGCGATCGCCCG
>JAYTRP010000539.1:0-10966 GCA_043746145.1 Hyphomicrobiales bacterium
GCCTCCGTGGGATCATTGGCTGCTGATTCGTCGCTCAATTTCCGTAATTACCCACCCCCGTGCTAGGGGCTCCGATCTCTGAATCCATGGCGCGATGGACCGAGGTGATTTGCAGCATCTGAGCAAAGAGCAATTGATAGAGTTGGTGCTTCGGCTGCAGCGGCCCGATAAGAATTTGCGTACGTCGTCCAAGCCGCCTTCAACGGACAAAAAGGAAGATCGAGAGAACTCTCGGCCCGGCGGGGCTAAGCTTGGTCACGCGCCGCACAATCGGTGGTTGGCCGACAATCCCGACGAGTTCCGGGATCATGCGCCGGGCGTTTGCGAGCAGTGTGGTGAGGTCTTCTCGTCGGACGCCGCGATGGAATTGATAGGCGAATACGACGAGATCGAAATCCCGCCCGTCAAACCGTATGTCCTCCGTCATCGGCGCTTCGCCTGCCGGTGCGCGCATTGCGGCTCGCAAGCGAAAGCGTCGGCGCCCCCGGTGGCGACGACGACGCCGTTGGGCCCGCGTATTCACGCGCTGGTGATTTATTTGAAAGGCTTTCAGGCGCTGTTCTATGAGCGTTTGAGCAGCCTGTTCCGCGATGCTTTCGGGCTCGGCGTGAGCGAGGGTGCTTTGATGAACATGTTCATCCGCTCGCATCCCCGGTTCGAGATCGAAGCTGCCAAGGCCATTTTGCGCGCGGCCCAGGTTGTGGCCAGCGACGAAACCGGCGTCCGGATCGAGGGAACGAACTCGTATCACTGGGTTTTCCACTGCAAGGACGCGGTCGTGCATCAGCCCGATTATTCGCGCGCCGCCCGCGTCGCCGACGAAATGATGGCGGGCCATAAGCCGGCGGTGTGGATTTCAGATCGCTACTGCGCCCAGCAAAAGCATGGCGAGCGGCATCAGACGTGTCTGGCGCATCTGGCGCGCGACACGGCTTTCGCGCTGGAGCACGGTTCGGACGATCTGCCCTTTTGGTTCAAGCTCTGGTTGGGACGAGCGTTCGATCTGGCCAAGGCCGCCGCCAATTTCGCCACCTCGACCCTGGCGAGGAAAAAGCGGGAGTTGGAAGAGCGCCTGACAGCGCTTCTCGCCGTGACGACCCATTGCGACCTTGCCCGGCAACTCCAGGCCAAGATCGGGCGCGCGCGGGGCCAGCTTCTCACTTTCTGCGATTATCCCGGTCAGGTCGACGCTACGAACAACACGTCCGAGCGCAAGCTTCGACCGTGTGTGATCCAGAGAAAGGTCACCAACGGCTACCAGGCCATGTGGGCCGCCGAAGCTGAAGCGGACGTCCGAACAACCGTCGACACCGCAAGGCTCACCGCCGCCAACCCCTTCGCTATAATCGTCGGCATCCTGGCCTGAAGGTGATCTGCGCCGGGAGAGTTCGCCTAAGAAGATAGGGGGTGGATAATTACCATTTGGGCCGCAAGATCGCCCAGCATGTTGGGCAAGCCGGAGGGGCCGCTCGGCCTTTTCGGACTTGGCGTTCCCAAGTCATCTGTTCCAGGCCCTCGCCGCGTCCGCCATTCCTTTCGTCGAGGGTTGGCGCCGCCTGCGCGATACGGTCAGCGTTTGGCGAAAAGATCGGGCGAGCGCGGCCCGCCGAGCGCTTCGCGCACGATAGCGGCGTTCGCCTTGATCTCCGGCGCCCTTGAGCTATCGGATTCTACAGTGCCCTCACCAGGCGGGGTCAATCGGCGTCTTCACGGCATGAAGGCTCTCTATCGATTCTGCGGCGTCGAGACATTGATCGTCGCGGAAGCGGCGGCCGGTCAGCAATACGCCAATCGGCAATCCCGTCTCAGCGTCGCGCGCAGCCGGTACGCAGGCGCTCGGCAATCCCAGCAAATTCGCCGGCATAATCGGTCGCATCATTTCGATGGTCTGCGCGACGCCCTCCAATGAGGAAACGTCGTAACCGTGCTTGAAAGGGAGCTGCGTCCACGTCGGCGTTAGGATCAGAGGGTAGTCCGCCATGAATAGCGACCAGGCGCGCGCTAGCCCATCACGCTTCATCAGCAATTGCGACATCGCCGCCGCGCTATCCAGCTTCGGCCACAACAGAAAGAGGCTTTCGAAGAAGTGTCGGCCATCGGCGCCCATGATCGGCGCCATCTGGTCCCACAGGGCGGCGTAGTCGCCCATCAGCAGTTGTCCCCAGCCGCTCATCACCTCCTCATATCGAGGCGGCGTCACCTCGCTCACGTCGTAACCGGCGTTAGACAGCGCATCGGCCGCCTTGCGCACCGCCTGAGCGACGGAGGGGTGGCAGGCGCCGCCAGGCGGATTGGGCGCGACCGCGACGCGCAGCTTGTCCTGCCGCGGTCCGTGGAACGGCATGTCGAAGCAAAATGCGTCGCGCGGGTGCGACTTCATGATTGCATTCAGGCCTAACCGCACGTCGGCCACGGTGCGCGCCATCGGCCCGTGCACGGCCATGAATTGCCAAGCGATGGGCCGGTCCTCGAACGGGGGTTGGGTCGCGTCGGGGACACGCCCCGCCGACGGTTTCAGGGAGGCGATGCCGCACGCGTTCGCCGGATTGCGCAGCGAGCCGCCAATGTCGTTGCCGAGCCCGAGCGGGCTCATCCCGCTCGCTATCGCGGACGCTTCGCCGCCACTGGAGCCGGCCGCGGTTCGGTCGAAAGCCCAGGGATTACGCGTGAGGCCATGCAACGAGCTATCGGTGTGCACGCGCATTCCCAAGTCGGGACAATTGGTCCGAGCGATCGGGATCGCGCCGGCCGCCCGGATGTTCTCAATGATCGGCGCATCTTCGATCGGCATGGCCTCAGCCAGCGCCGCAATCCCCCACGTGCTCGGCGACCCCTTCAGATCGATGTTGCATTTCACCGTGATCGGAACGCCGTGGAGCGGCCCCAGCGGGACGCCGGAAACCGTCGCTTTGTCAGCAGCGTCCGCGGCGGCTAGCGCGTCGCGTGTCAAGACGAGCACCACGGCGTTCAGCTTCGGGTTGACAGCTTCGATCCGGTCCAGGTGCGCCTGGACCACTTCCCGCGACGAGAGTTGGCGGCGGACGATCGCCTGAGCCAACTCGCCAGCCGAACTTCTCCAAATCTCAGTCATTTCAAGCCCCCCGTGATTTTGCGCAGCGTGCGTTGATAAAAACGCCTGAAGACGTTAGGCTCTAGAGGTCGACCATGGCGCCCTCCTGTTGACCCCTCCAACTGTAGGGGTGGCCGGTCTGCTGGCGACCTCGACCCCAGAGGATGGGAACTCACTTTGGTAATCGCCCGGCTTGCGGCTGTTAGTGACTATCTGCTGCGGCTTTACGCCTGCTCGGTTGAAGCCGACGCCAGCCGTTTTTCGACAGTGGCGCTGGACGGATTGCGCGAGTTGCTCGACGCGGACAAAGCCTGGTGGGGGACAATTTCGATCTCCGAATCCGGCCCTAATCTGCTGAGCTCGTTCCACTGCGGGCTTCCCGATACGTGGGAGACGACGTGGGAGGCGGTCAAGCACGATGATAGCGTCGCGCGAAACATCGCGACGACAAACAACAGAGCCTTTATAATGGATTCAGCCACAATCCCGGCGGCCAGCAGATTGTTGGAATTGGCCGAGAGGTTCGATGTTCGTCAGACGCTGTCCATCTCCGTGGATCTTCCCGATCAAAACGCATTCATGTTTCTGTCGCTATACCGAGGCCGCGGGCGACCTCCGTTCACGCCGGAAGACGGGTCCATCAATCAATTCCTGATCCCGCACATTCGTGCGGCATGGCGGCAGAATCTACGCGAGCGTTTGCGTGTTCGGGGCGATTCCTCGGGAGACGAGACGTACAAGGCATTCGTCGATCGTGCCGGAAGACTGGTCCAGCACGAAGAGGGATTTGCCGCGATCGTCGGCCAAAACTGGCCCGCGTGGCGGGGACCGCAGTTGCCGCTTTTCCTGCGTGAGGCTATCGAACGGGTGCGTATCGTGCCGGGACGTTGGATTGGTCGAAGCCGATGGACGTTGCGCGCCGCTCCCGCCGGGATGTTGACCCTCGTTGATCTGCGCGAAACATCGCCGCTTGACCGTCTCAGACCTCGGGAGCTGCAAGCCGTGAAGCTTTTTGCCGAAGGGGCGACACACAAAGATATCGCGCTCTTGACGGGCCTTGCCCCTTCGACAGTCCGGCACTATTTGCGCGAGTCGTATTCCAAATTGAATATCAACAACAAGGCGGCGCTGGCCAACCTCGTGAGCCGGCGAAGACCCGCCGCGGGCCCATAGTCGCCACCCCTATCCCTTGACCTCTACTAGCAGGCTGTTGAAAAAGGATTTTGGGCCTTGTTCAAACAAGCATCTGCTCAGCAGCTCTTCCAAATCATCAACGATTCCAAAGATGGTGTTTTGCGGATCAGGGATGAGCGGCACCAAGAGTACGAAAAACGCCTGAAACGCCGACTTTTTCAACAGCCTGCTAGGGGGGGCGCAACGCGGACCGGTTCCGTCGCCGCGGCCGACGATACCCGCCCACTGGCGTCGTAGCGCCATTACGCGGCCCTTTGGGCCTCGATCAGCGGGCCGACCGCCTTCGCTTCGCGACATTCAGCAAGCGGCTGTCCGTATAGCGCGGCGAGACCAGCAACAGGCCGACGGGCGTGCCCGTCGGCCCCTTGAACCCGGGGGCGTGGACGAAGGGCACGTGCAGCAGCGTCCACCCGCAATTGGCCGAGGCGTCGTCGGTGATTGTACCGACAGGCGCCTCGTCGCGGGCGCTCGACGTCAGCACAGCGGGCAGGAGGACCTGTTTCGCGCCCGGCTGGATCAGATCATCGACTGGAGCCATCCGTTGGTGAAACTGGCGGCGTCGGTGGATTGGGCGTTTTTGGAGGCGCCGTTCGGCGCGGCCTACACGGACAAAGCAGGCCGTCCGCCCTTGCCGACGCGGTTGATGGCGGGGTTGGCGATCCTCAAACACATGCACAACCTCTCGGACGAGGGGCTGTGCGAACGCTGGGTCGAGAACCCTTATTTCCAGCTGTTCTGCGGCGAGGAGTTCTTTCAGCACGAAGTTCTTCCAGCATAAGCCGTCGTTCGACCGCTCCTCGATGACGCGCTGGCGCCAGCGAATGGGCGAGGAAAGGCTCGTCGCCCTGGTCCAGGAAAGCCTCAGAGCGTGACTCGAAAGGCCAGATAGGCGAACGGCGAGGTTAGATTCAAGAAGGAAGTTCCTTGCCGGGAGCCTTCAACCGTGTCCAACATTGCCGTCCGGCTCGAACCTACGCCCGCTTTCGTCTGCCGTCATCCAGTCATTGTCGATGAGGCGTGGGCGCTTATCGCGCCTCTCTTTCCTGCATCAAGTACGACGGGGCGGCTACGCAAGGGGGCGCCGCGCCTGCTGCTGGAGGCCGTGCTGTATCTGCTGCGGACGGGATGCCAATGGCGCGCGCTGCCCCAGGCCTTCCCGCCCTACGCCACGGTTCAGCGCCACTTCTACACTTGGCGCGACGCGGGTCTGTTCGAGCGGATCAACCCTCTCCTGGTGATGCTCGACCGCGAACGCGAAGGACGCGAAGCTTCTCCTTCGGCTGCTATCATCGACAGCCAGTCGGTCAAGACCAGCCAAACAGGCGGCACAAAGGGGTCTGACGGCGGCAAGAAACTCACGGGATTGAAACGCCACATCCTGGTCGACGCCGCCGGACGGCTGCTCGTCGCCTGCGTGTCGCCCGCAGACATGCACGACTCTCGCGCTGCCGTTCCGCTGCTATTGGCGTCGCGCTGGCCGTGGCCCTTCATCGAGCGGGTCTTTGCGGATGCATCCTATCGCGGCAAGCGGCTCGGCGGCGCCACGCCGATAACCATCGAGATCGTCACGGGGCCGCCAAACTAGCGCGGCTTCATCGTGCAGAAGCGGCGTTGGGTCGTCGAACGCACATTCGCTTGGCTTGGCCGCTATCGCCGCCTCGCCAGAGACTACGAGCGAACCGCCTCAAGCGCGCTCGCTTTCATAGTCTTGGCTGCCGCCGCCGTGCTCATGAAGCGAATCGGCGCCGCCTCATGAGTTTCAGGTCAGGCTCTAAGCCTGCGCTCGTAAGTTTAGGTATTTAGTGCAGGGGATTATTGGCCTCAGCGAGTTGCGTTGGCGTCATCTCTTTCGAGAGCAGCGCTAAATTTCTGAGCGCCTGTTGCTGCGTCGCATCTTCGTTGGTTTCCGCCGCCGCCGCTTTAAACCATGCGTAGGCTTGGACAATGTCTTTATCCCCTCCTTGTCCGAGATAAAGCATCGACCCAATATTGTATTTGGCCGTAGCCGATCCTTGCTGCGCCGCCTTGCGAAACCATTGCAGCGCTAGGGCATAGTCGACCGACACTCCTGCGCCCATACGATACATCATTCCCAAATTGTTCTCCCCGGGAATGAAGGCTTGGTCGGCGGCTTTGCGATACCAGTTCGCCGCTTCACTCAGAGACAAAGGAGCGCCTTGGCCAAGCCGGTATAAAGAGCCTAGTTCATCCTGAGCTTCGGGATCCCCGTGTTCTGCCGCTTTACGGAGCCACAGGGCCGCTAAATTAAAATCCTGCGGCGCGCCTCGTCCAAGCCGATAGCAGCGGCCGAGTTCGATTTCCGCGGGAATGTTGCCAAGGCTTGCCGCCTGCCGATATAGCGCGAACGCGCTTGCGTCGTCCCGCGCGGCGCCTAGACCCTTGCCATACATAACGGCGAGGTTGAACTGCGCTGCGGCGTTACCTTTCTCGGCTGCCTTTCGAAACCAGAAGATCGCTTGGGTAAGGTTTCGGGCTTGGCCTTGGCCATTCAGATATAGGTCGCCTAAGTAAACCTGCGCCAAGACGTCGCCATTTTCCGCGTAAGGTCGCCAGAGGCCCACGGCGTGTGCGTAATCTCCGCTTTCATAAGCGGCATACCCCTCTTCTAAGGGACCAGCGCTCGCGCCTTGTAGAGACGCGAGCGCGATGGTGACTCCGAACAGAACTTTGCGAAGCGAATGCGGTCTTAGCATTGCGCTCACAGCACCATTTCCGTTTGCCGCTCGCCACTTCTGCCCGACGTTCCGCCTTCAAGCAAAGCGGAATCGCCGGCGCTGTTATGTTGGCCGTCACCCCATCGTCGGAATGCTGAAGTTCGCTCCTTCCTTGACGCCAGAAGGCCACCGAGAGGTGACTGTCTTCGTCTTGGTGTAAAATCGGAAGGCATCAGACCCATGCTGGTTGAGATCCCCAAAGACTGATCGCTTCCAGCCTCCGAATGTATAGTACGCGACAGGCACCGGAATTGGGACATTGACGCCGACCATTCCAACCTGAACCTTGGTCGTGAAATCGCGAGCAGCGTCACCATCGCGGGTGAAGATTGCTACGCCGTTGCCATATTCATGTTCGTTGCACAAGCGGAGGGCTTCATCATAGGTCTCCGCGCGTACGACGCAGAGAACGGGGCCGAAAATCTCCTCCTTGTAGATGCGCATGTCTTTGGTCACGTTGTCGAACAGGCAACCGCCGAGATAAAAGCCTTTCTCGTAACCTTGCATTTTGAAACCGCGTCCGTCGACAACGAGGTCGGCTCCTTCCTCGACGCCAAGATCGATGTAGGAGCGAACTTTGTCTTTATGCGCCTCCGAAACGAGAGGGCCGTAATCCGCCGATGCGTCCGTGGAGGGACCAACCTTGAGAGCTTCGACGCGAGGGATAAGGCGGCGCACCAGCTCATCTGCGGCCTTTTTTCCCACGGGAACGGCGACTGAGATCGCCATGCAACGCTCACCAGCAGCGCCGTAACCCGCGCCGATCAAGGCGTCTACGGTTTGGTCCATGTCCGCATCCGGCATGATCACCATATGGTTCTTCGCCCCGCCGAAGCATTGGACGCGTTTGCCGGCGGCAGTGCCGCGGGAATAAATGTACTCCGCGATCGGCGTTGAACCCACAAAACCGATGGCCTGAACGTCACGATCGTCCAGAATGGCGTCAACTGCGACCTTGTCGCCGTTCACCACGTTGAGAATTCCGGGGGGGCCGCCCGCCTCTATGAACAACTCGCCAAGCCGCATCGGGACGCCAGGATCCCGCTCCGACGGCTTAAGGATAAAGGCGTTGCCGCAGGCGATCGCTGGCGAGAGTTTCCATAGCGGAATCATGGCTGGAAAATTAAAGGGTGTGATCCCCGATACGACGCCCAACGGCTGCCGCATGGAGTACAGATCAATGCCCGGCCCGGCTCCCTCGGTAAACTCGCCCTTCAGCAGGTGGGGAGCGCCGAAACACACCTCGAGAACTTCAATACCCCTCTGAATGTCACCTTTAGCATCGGGAATGGTCTTGCCATGCTCGCGCGCGAGAAGCTCGGCAAGTTGGTCCATGTTCTGCACGATCAGATCATAGAACTTCATCAGGACGCGAGCGCGCCGTTGGGGGTTCGTAGCTCCCCAGGCCGGCTGAGCTGCCTTAGCGTTTTCGACTGCGGCGCGCACTTCTTCATGCGAAGCGAGAGCAACGGTTCCGCGAACGCTCCCATCCATTGGCTGATAGACTTCCGACGTACGTCCGGATGTCCCCGCGACATGCTTGCCGCCGATAAAATGCCCATAATTGATCATGGTTTGCTCCCGCTCCCTAGCTGGTTCTTGACGGTGATTATGCCTCTTGGTTTCTTGCACATCAATCAACGAATTCGCGCTTCGTTTGTGCAGGAATGTGCTAAAGCCTTTAAATGGACTGGGACAGTGTCCGAATTTTTCTTGCGGTTGCACGAGCTGGCCAGTTCCTCGCTGGCGCGCGCCGCTTGCAGGTCGACCACGCTACCGCAAGCCGACGGATCTCAGCGCTTGAGTCTGCGCTCGGCGCTAAGCTTTTTGACCGTCGCACTACGGGCGCTCGTCTTACCAGCGCTGGAGAGCGCTTCCTTCATGCCGCTGAGCAGATGGAGAGCGCGTTTTTGCAGGCGCAGGCGGAAATTTCGAACGTTGACGTCGAACTGACGGGAGATGTTCGCATCGGCGCGCCGGACGGCTTTTCGACGTTTTACCTCGCCGCGGCGCTTGGCGCGTTCGCCGAAAAAAGCCCGAACGTTCGTCTTCAGCTTGCACCGCTGCCACAACTCACTCCTCTCGCGCGACGTGAGGTCGACATCGTCGTGGGGCTGGACAAGCCTGAGTCCGGGCGCTTTGTCGCTCGTAAACTCACAGACTATACCTTAGGGATCTATGCCAGCGCTGACTATCTCCAAGGGCGCAGCCTGCCTTCGGATGTCAGCGATTTAAAGAACCATCGTTTGATTGGGTATGTCGAGGAATACGCATTTTCAAACGCGCTCGATTATGTCAGGGAACTCCTTGGGGACGCCGCCACACAATTTGAATGCGCAAGCGCTGTCACTCAGTTAGAGGCGCTTCGGGCTGGTGTGGGCCTTGGCGTGGTGCACAACTTTATCGCCAAGCGCTTTCCCGATCTCGTCCGAATTCTCCCCGAGCGGCAGGCGGCGCGGAGCTATTGGATCGTTACGCACGAAGACAATCGAGGCCTTGGCCGGATTCGAGCGGTGCACGACCACCTCGTCACAAGCGTCGAGCGGGATCGCAAGATGTTCGTCTAGGTGACATCAGCGCTCCAGCCGCAGACTTGCCCAGCCCTCCAGATTGATCTGCTCAACGACGTAAAAGCCTTGCGCCCGCCATGCGGCGAGCACGCCGGCGACATCACTCAAAAGGAGACCAGACAGGATTGCCGATCCACCACTTGCAATGACCGCAGCGAGCGAGGGCGCAAGCAGACGAAGCGGTCTGGCCAGAATGTTCGCGAACACCACATCATAGTCGCCGTCTCCGCGCAGCAAGCGATTTTCGACCCCGCGTGAGACGATGGCCTTCGCATATCCAGCAGCGCCGTTGATTCGGCAGTTCTCGTTCGCCACCTCGACCGCCACAGGATCCAGATCGCCAAGCCATACTCTTCGCTTCAACACCTTCGCTGCCGCGATCGCGAGCACCCCCGCCCCGCAGCCTACGTCGAGCACCTTGCGAGGCCGGCGGATCTTCAGCAGGCGATCGAAATGCATCAGGCATCCCCGAGTCGTGCCATGATGGCCGGTGCCAAAGGCAAGCCCAGCTTCAATCTGAATGGCGACATCGTTTGCTCGCACCTTGTCGCGGTCATGGGCGCCATGGACGAGGAAGCGCCCGGCGCGAACAGGCGCGAGTCCAGCAAGGGCATTTGCCACCCAATCTTGCTTCTCGGCGAAGCCAAATTCCACTAAGCTTACCGCGTCGTCTCCCGCGGCTGCGGCGACGAGCTCTTTAAGTTCCTCCTGGTCCGGTTCGAAGCCGAAAAAAACCTCGACATGCCAAGCTTTCCCCCCGCTTGGCCACGAGGCATCGGTTTCGAACGCCGTAGACGCCGTCTCCGCAGGTTCGAAGCTCTCCACGACCAGATCCGCAATCGCACGCGCCCGCGCTTCGTCTATGGTAAGGCGCATAACGTAGGCCGCATTATTTGGCGGTAGCCCTTCGAGCATGAACCATCCCATGGTTTGTGGAACTAGATCGACCTATCGCACGAAGCTCTCTTAATAGGGAACGCCAAGGCAGCGTGAATCGGCTGTCAAATTGCGCCATGACTCACAAATGGGTTGACTTGAAGCCATCGTTTTTTACGGTGCCAACCCCGCGGACCGGTCTAAGGCCGGTCGGGACACGATGTAAGGAAAATGAATGTTCGACGAGGCGCTGCGCGCGGCCGCAGAAGTGTCAAAGGCTTGGCCGTTTGAAGAAGCGCGTAAACTCGTTGAGCGAATTGGTCGCACTGGCCAAAGCGAAGTATTGTTCGAAACTGGTTATGGCCCTTCCGGCCTGCCTCACATCGGCACTTTCGGTGAGGTTGCTCGGACGACGATGGTCCGTCAAGCGTTTCGCGCGCTCACCCAGGATCGGGTGGCGACACGGCTGATTGCATTTTCGGACGATATGGATGGCCTGCGCAAGGCGCCCGACAATATTC
>JAYTRP010000540.1:0-3557 GCA_043746145.1 Hyphomicrobiales bacterium
AGGTCCTCCTGCCCACTGTCCCGACACTCCTTTGGCCGCATCGCAAATCCCCGAATCGCGTCCCTCGAGAGGAGAGAATCACGAACCGGCGCCTGTTGCTATTTGCAAGGTATTCGTGGCGCGACAGCCCGAACCTGGCAAAAACGAATACTTGTGGATTACTGTACCTCCCTCAAAACTCAAGAGGTTGAGGATTCTTCACGGCCGACTAATGACGCACCGGCCTTGCGCCAGGCGCAAATGGGCATCGCGGTCTCGACCGCCATGGACGTCGCCAAAGCCGCCGCAGGCGTCGTCCTGACTGAACCAGGCCACAGTAGAATCGTCGCCTGCATCAAGGAGGGGCGATCCGCATTACAGCGCGTTCTGACTTACACACTGACGATCCTCATCAACAAATGTGTGACGCTGATCGTACTCTGCGCGGGCCTGATCAACACCGGACACGCCGTTCTGACGCCGCTCCTGCAGGTGTTGACCAAAGCCGCTGACAGGGCGCCACCGTCAGCCTACCCCAAAGCTTGGCGCGTCCAAATTCTGACCCTCGCCGCCATTCCTCTCGGCCTGTTCCGGCTGCTCTATTTGGTCGGGGTACTGTGCCTGAATTGATGGGAGCTGCGCCTGGGCCCGGGCCAGATGCAAACCCTCACATTCACGATGCTGATCTTCGCCGGCCAGGGAAACCTCTACGCTGTTCGCACGCACCTCCGCATCTGGCGTTCGCGTCCCGCGCCGATCATGCTGTTCGCTTCCCTAGTCGATCTCCTCGTGGTCGCTTCCTTCGCCGCGGGCGGCGTGCTGATGAGCCCGCTTCCAATTTGGAAAACTACTTTAATGGCCACTACGAAGTTGGTATTCACGCTGGCGATAGATTCCATCAAGCAGGCTGTATTCGCGCGTGTGCGGATTGATTGACGTTCTGGTCGAACATTCGACTGCAGCTGCGGCGAAGAAGACCCAATAGGCATCGAGCGCGTTGACTCCCACGTTCGTTGCCTTGCCCGCTGTTAGGTCTCTCTGCGCCCGGACTGGCTTGCTCAGGATGTCCCGGACATCGGGAACCGTAGCGCAGCGATCTCGGCAATTCAGGATCACGAGATGGGGCCCGGGATCCCGCGCCAACGTGTATTGTAAACTGGCCTCGCACGGCCGGAACCTCAACTGGTTGATTTATGCGAGCTCCCTGTCCGCGGCGCCTTTCGGGGTCAACTTTCTCAGAGCTGGTGATGGGCAAAAGGTCGCTGTTCGATTAAGACACGCACGGCTCAAGGCTCGGCGCGAGACTTCGGTTGCTACGACCGGCTCCTGAACTACGAGAATTATTCTTTCTCGCGCACTCCGAACACTTTAAAGCGCTCAACGATGTCCGCCGGAACGCCCGCCTGTGGAAAAGCTCCCGCCGCCGAATCCTCCGCGGAACCCTCCGCCGCCAAATTCTCCATGAAATCCTCCCCCGCCGAAGCTGCGGCGGCCTCCGTCTCCGAAGTTGTGGAAGGTTTGCGGCGCGGCGGCGCCAAAGTTGTGGACGGTCGATTCTCCGCTGAAGTGGAAGCTCGGTGAAATATTCCCCCCGGGGCTGTGAGACTGGATCCCGGGGAGGCCGCCCACATGATAACCTAGCCGCGGACTAGCAAAGCCGCCGCCGAGTTGATTGTTCGGCGATCCCGGACGCCAATTTCCGCCGCTGACGCTGTGGACGCCTCCGAAGTTGTGAAACGTCTGTGGAGCGGTGTCGGCGCCAGAGCTGTGGATCGTTGATTTTCCGCCGGTGTGCAAACTCGGTGAAACGTCTCCCCCGGCGCCGGGAGTGTGGATCCGGGGAGGGCCGCCCCCAAGGTGACCCTGTCGCCGACCAGCCAAGCCGCTGCCGCCGAGTTGATTGTTCGGCGATCCGGCATGCCACGTACCGACGCCCTTCGGATGACGCAACCGGGACCGACCGCCGCCGCCCCAACCATTCCAATCATAAGAACCGCCCCAACCAATGCCGTTCTCCCACTCGTAACCACAGAGGTACCAGTCAGCACCCTCCCAGCCCTTATCATACCAACAATAATTTTTTTGATCTAAGGAATAGTACTGCGCCTTTATTGAGCTGCGACGTTTGATTCAATAGTTCGACCACGCCGCCCGCGTTGTACCCCACGCCGGCGATTGCCGCATTCGACAACGGTATTGAAACGAGCGTCAGAAGCGTTACGGTGATCGACAAGTTGCGAGGCATCGATGTATTTCTCTCAAAAAACAATCCGCTCCTCGAGCCCTAGGCTCCGTCGAGGCAGAGTGTCTTATCTCTCATCATCGCAATCTTTTGGACAATCAACCAGCCGGCGTATTGAGGCAGCGCAAGAACACGACTTTCGGAAAGGCCCGACACTCATCATTCTAAAATTACGTGAGTAAACGTATCGTCACCCGAACATCCGTTGCTAATACCATACTGTCGCCATACGCCGGCGAAGACCGAGGTTGGCGCGGCGATGGAAATGCACACATCGCGTCGCAGAGCACGATCTAGGCAGAGACCCTGCACGTTATACAATCAATCGCTTGCGCGCGTTTGCGGCGTCGCCGACGCCTTCGCGCGAGACCGCCCCGCGACAGAGAGGATAAATAAAATTAAATCGCTTCAATCGCTATTCCCTACCAGCCTCACTTCATTGGGCAACCCGACGACGTCGGCGTCTTCTGGGGCCATGGATTATTTGTCGACAAGCCGGGCAAGTTCGTAAGAAGGCCGATGTCGGCCTGCTCGGGCCGCGAGATCCTGACTGAAGTACTCGGTCATCTCGGCGTTCGCGACGAGGTTGCCGATGTCCTCGAACACGCGATCTGCATCCTTTGCATGATGCCGTTCATAACCAGCCAGTTCGTGCCGCGCGAACGCGGCGACCGGCCCGAAGGGATCCCCGCGGGTTTCAGTAGTCTGGCATTCATGGGGCAGTTCTGCGAACAGCCCCAGGACGTTGTGTTTACAATCGAATATTCGATTCGCTCGGCGCAGGCGGCTGTTTACGGATTGCTTGGGCTCAACCGAAAGCCGCCGCCTGTCTATCATGACCAGCGTGATCCGCGCGTTTTGTATCGCGCGTTTCGAGCGCTTAACGACAAGGTCGCGTAGCGCTGCCCATCGTCCGTCGTACGCGGGCGGGAGCCTGCCCCGAGTTCTCCAGTCAGGCGTTTGCAAGCGTTTAGTGGGAGACAACGACCTTAGATGGAAGCGCGAGCGTCGGAAGAGGGGATCGGCGGCGGCGCCTGGCGGTAAGCGGGTTACGATATTGTTGTCTTGCAATTGAGCGGAGGCCATACGGAATCTCGCCAGAACACGATTCTTGAGAAGTCGCATGAGTTGGGTCTGATGTCTCCCAATCGCAATCGCAATCGCAATCACAATAGAGGTTCAACTTTCTCAAACTTGCGCTAGAGGCGACCTTCATGAGTCAAGATCAAATCAGACAAGATTTGATGTGGATCAAAGACGGCATGGCTTTCCCGCTGGACAAGCGCCAGTGGCTGGCGCGTCGAACGAACGGCGCAAGGGTCGCGAAGGGCAGAGA
>JAYTRP010000541.1:0-3556 GCA_043746145.1 Hyphomicrobiales bacterium
CCTCAATCGAAAAGCCCTCGCCTTCCTCAAGCTCGCTTCAATCCGCCTCATGCTGCGAAAGCTATGCAATCCAACGTAATGTTTCCGGACAGACTCTAAAGATTGCGGCGTGGATTGAGAGAAATTTATACGCTGAACCGGCGTTCTTGAAGAACCGCATCCTCTGCTCTCTTCATAGGCTCCAAACGTGAGGTAGGCCGCCGATGGCGCAGCTATTGGCCTGCTTCAGATCAAAGGAAATCCGATGCCTCCCGGAAAGTCTGGTTCCTTCACCACTCGTCCCGAGATCGAAGGCACGTTCGGTGTCATCACCTCGACGCACTGGATCGCGACAGCGGTCGGTATGGGCGTTCTCGAGAGAGGCGGCAACGCGTTCGATGCGGGAGTCGCCACGGCTTTCACGCTGCAGATCGTCGAACCGCATCTGAACGGGCCGGGCGGAGATGTCCCGGTGATTGTCCATGATGTTTCGCGCGGACGCACGCAGGTAATCTGCGGCCAGGGGCCGGCGCCGGCGGGCGCCACGATTGCGCACTATCGTCGCGAGGGTCTCGACATGATTCCAGGCACGGGTCTGCTCGCCGCCTGTGTGCCAGGGACCTTTGAGACATGGATGCTGCTGTTGCGCGACTATGGTTCGCTTTCGCTGCGCGAGGTGCTTGCGCCGGCGATCGCTTACGCGCGGAACGGCCACCCTCTCGTTGAGCGCGCCAGTGCGACCATCAGGACGGTCGAAACCCTATTTCGACAACACTGGACTTCGTCAGCCGACGTCTATCTGCCGGACGGAGACATTCCCGCCCCGGGCGCCCTTTTCACCAACCTCAGACTCGCCGAGACCTACACACGCATCCTGACCGAAGCTGAAAGCGTTGGCGCGGATCGAGTCGCGCAGATCGAACGCGCCCGCAAGGCATGGTCGCAGGGTTTTGTCGCCGAGGCGATAGATCGATTCTGCCGCATGCAAGCCGTCATGGATGTCACGGGAACACCGCACCTCGGCGTGTTGACGGGCGAAGACATGGCGCGTTGGCTTCCGACGATTGAGGAGCCGCTGACTTATGCTTACGGCCGCTACACTGTTTGCAAACCTGGAGTGTGGAGCCAGGGCCCGGTTATGTTGCAACAACTGGCGCTGCTGAAGGGGTTCGAACTCGACGGACTTGATCCCACGGGCGCAGAGTTCGTGCATCTTCAAGTCGAGTGCGCCAAGCTCGCATATGCGGATCGCGAGAAGTTCTACGGCGATCCCCTATTCACCGAAGTTCCAATCGAGACGTTGCTTTCCGACAGCTACAACGATGAGCGGCGCAGGCTCATCACCAACGAAGCGTCGATGGACCTTCGGCCCGGATCAATCGGCGGTTTTGGCGCGCGGGTCGAGATGCGAGGCACGGTAGATCGGGTTAGCGCCACAGGCGCGATGGGCGCCGGCGAGCCGACCGTGGGCAAGCTTGGCCAAGTGCGCGGCGACACGGTGCATTTTGACATCATCGATGGGGCCGGCAACATGATTTCGGCGACGCCTTCGGGCGGCTGGCTGCAGTCATCCCCCGTGATTCCGGAATTAGGATTCTGTCTTGGCACTCGCGCGCAAATGTTCTGGCTTGAGGAAAATCATCCAGCCGCCCTTGCGCCCGGCAAGCGTCCGCGCACAACGCTGAGCCCAACCATGGCGTTGCGCGATGGGGAGCCTTATCTGGCGTGGGGAACGCCAGGTGGCGACCAGCAGGATCAATGGGCGACCCAGTTTTTCCTGCGGCACGTCCATGCCGGCATGAACCTTCAGGAAGCAATCGATGCGCCCGCATGGCACTCCGAGCATTTTCCGATCTCATTCTGGCCGCGCACGGCGCGGCCCGGAGTGCTGATTGCCGAAAATCAATTGCCGAAAACAACCGTCGATGCGCTCCGCTCCCGCGGCCATATCGTCGAGGTGGGGCCCGAGTGGTCAGAGGGCCGTCTCACCGCAGCTTCGAAGGTTGGCCCACGCAGACGAGCCGCCGCAAATGCGCGGGGAATGCAGGGCTATGCCGCCGGTCGTTAGGCTGAAGCCACCCGCAATAAGTTTGTCGAAGGCGAAGGGCTGGCCGTGTGAGGCTAGCGTTAAGTTGATTGAGATGTGAGGCCTACTAGACACCGATATTAAATACCCGTTCTAACGGCGTTGTCCCGTTGTGTCGGCGCACACGCAATGAAGATATCCGCAGTTGCAATTCTCACGCCGAAGCGGCGCCGGGCGTGCTCATTTTGGCAGCCAGCCGCGCACCGCGGCACGCAGGAACGCAACGTCGGGAGGGTTGCCCCGCGGGTTGCCCGCGCGATGTCCCCAGATACTGGGAATCGGCCGTAGTTTGGCGTGAGCGAGATGCGCCATCTCGTCCGCGTTGTCGGCGACCGGGAAGTAGAGATCGGTCCGGCCGGGCATCAGCAACATGCGCGCGCGAATTGCCTTCAACGCACGCACGAGGTCGCCGTCGTAAAGTTCGTTGGCGCTGATATCGGAGGCCATCCAGGTGCAAGCCTGGGCGTAGAGATCCTCGGCCGCACGGCGCGTAAAGCCGGGCGCCCAGTAGTCGTCGAGGAACTCGTCGAGCGTGGCGGCGCCCGTGCTGCTGAGGTGAAGACCCGCACGATACCAGTCTTGGCTCATCGCCAAGGCGGCGTAGATCCGCGCGAAAGCGCGCAGCGCGGCGGTCGGAACCGCGGAAAAACGACCACCGCCGATATGCTCGGGCGCGGCCTCGAGAGTCGCCAGCAGCGAGCGCAGAAACACCTGATTATGCACCGCAGTTTTGGCGCTGCCGCATACGACGATGGCGGTTTCGACAATTTCAGGAAACAACGCGGCCCAGTGATACGCCTGCTGCGCGCCCATCGAGAACCCGTAGACGCTCGCGACGCGCTCGATGCCGAAAACTTCTCGGAGCAAGCGATGCTGGGCGCGCACATTGTCGGTCGTCGTGACCAAAGGTGGGTAGCTCGCAACCGTGGAAGGGCTCGTAGACAGCCCGTTGGCGAACATATCGGGGATCACGATGAACCATCGCGTCGGGTCGAGAACCTTGTCCGGCCCGATCAACCATTCAAGGTCAGTGTGGTGCGCGGAATAGCTGGTGGGGTAGACGATGACGTTGTCGCGCGCCGGCGAGAGCGCCCCGAAGCTCTTCCAACTCAGCTCCGCACCACTCAGCGTTTCGCCCGATTGCAGCTTGAGCGCGCCGAGCGCGAAGCGGCCGACTTTGATGTCCCACGACATGGCGCTACCCTTGAGCTTTGTTGGTTGAGCGACGCTCGCCGCCGCCGCGGGTTGACTGATAGTCATCACACATGTTGGAGTCCGACATCCGCGTACATCCCCTCTGCATCGTTCTCGCCATATTAGATCGGATAGGCGCCAATTTGGCTAGAGCAGACCTCGCTCAACTTGCATCGTTGCGAGAAAGGCGGAGCAATCCAGCAGCGCTGCAACCGCGCAGTTTGCCGCACCGATTACAGAGAGCCCTCCCTGGTAAAGCGAGTGTCAGCCATGACGGCCTTTACAGCGTCCGCAGCA
>JAYTRP010000542.1:0-10934 GCA_043746145.1 Hyphomicrobiales bacterium
CATTCGAGCGTTACATGAACACTTTCGGCCGCTATGTCTACTAAAAATATCGTATTACTATATTAACGGCTTCACAGTTTTAGAGCCAGACCCCGTTAGGACTTTCTACGGAAAGTCCTTTCAGGTGAGAAACAAACCTCCGATCGCGAGCAGCAATGCGGGCGGCATGACCAGGGCCCCAAGCTTCCAAAACGTCCAAGCGCCAACCTTCACGCCTTCGCGCCGAAGCGCATTGAGCCAAAGTATGGTTGCGAGCGATCCCGTCACCGACAGATTGGGGCCGATATCGACCCCGATGAGAACCGCGCGGGTTACTCGGTCGGGCGCGCGCGCGGACTGCACCGCGCCAGCCGCCACGAGTCCGGCCGGCAGGTTGTTCATCAGATTGCAGGCGAACGCGATCACGAGCCCTGCCGCCCAAACGGCCTCGTTGGTTGAGCGCTCGGCGGCGGCTTGCAGCAACTGGCCAATGGCGCGGATGGCCCCTGTCTCCGCTAATGCTTCGACCAGGACGAACAGTCCCGCGACAAGCGGCAACACGCTCCAAGAAATATCTTTTACGATTTCAAACGCGCCGCCGCGGTTGCGGATGATGACCGCCGCCGCCGTCAACAATCCACAAACCGCCGTGGGCGCTCCCAACTGAAGGTCGAGCGCCGAGGCTGCGAGCAGAGCCATCGCCGTCAGGGCGATTCCAGCGGCTGCGAGTTTGCCGTTGCCGCTGAGCGACGGAGGTTGAACATCCTCCGCGACCGTGTCCGCTCGCAGCGACCCGCGCTGCGTCCAACGCAGAACGAGATAGGTTGCAACAATCGACAGCGCCGACGGGATTGCGTAGCGCGGCGCCCATTGCAATAGCGAAGGCATATGACTGCCGTAGATCACGAGATTGGCGGGATTGGAGATTGGCAGAACGAATGATGCCGCGTTGGCGATGAACGCGCAGGTAAACAGATACGGCAGAGGGTCCTTTACGCGGGCGGTCTTGACCGCCGCGGCGACGGCGGGCGTCAGGACAACCGCCGTAGCGTCGTTGGAGAGAAACACGGTCACGACAGCGCCGACAATGTAAATAAGCAGGAACAGCCGAGCGGGAGAACCCGCAGCGCGCCGGGTCGCGATCGCGGCCAGCCAGTCGAACAGACCTTCCTTGCGAGCGACTTCGGCGAGTAGCATCATGCCGATCAGGAACAGGTAGACGTCCGTTCCTTTCAACGCGCCGGTCCAGGCCGCTGTCGGCGCAATCAATCCGAGCGCCAGTAGCGCCACTGTCCCAAGCACCGCCCAGATCGCCTCGGGCCAGGAAAAAGGCCGGAAGATTACGCCTGCCGTCGCGACGGCCGAAATGGCCCAGATCGCCCAGATTGGATTCAGGCCAACTCCGTGTATTTCGCGCACCGCCGCTCGGCTTGCCCGTGTCGGCCCCGTTGCGACTCGGCGCTAGCTAGGCTACGATTAGCACAAATTCTTGCCATGGCGAGTGTGCAAGTCTGCGCATTGCGATTTAGCTTTCCAGATCTGCGGAACAAGGAGTGCCCGCCTCGTCAGATCTAAGCCACCGCCTTTTCGTCCGCTCGGGCTTGTCGCGCCATTTCGCGTCCGACCAGAAACTCCGCATCGCGGCCAACGCTGAGGAATCGCCCTGAGCCCCAGGTCCATAACCAGGGCAGCCCGAGCACGTAAAGGCCGGGAACGCTGGTGACGCCGCGGCGATGCACGGGATAGCCTGTGCCGTCAAAGATCGGCGCTTGCACATAGGACCAGTCCGGCGTGAAGCCCGTCGCCCAGACAATTGCGCTAACCCCCGCCGCGACCAGGTCAAGCTCCGTTGGCTCCTCCGCGGGCTCCCAAACCGGGGCATAGACGCCTCCCGGCGGCGCAGCGATCCCCTTGGCCTCGATGTGGCGATCAATCAACGCATTGATGCCGTTGTAGACCCGGTCGGCGCCATCGAGATTGGCCTTCAGGTTTGGCTCGAACTTCATGCGGCCGTTCTCGATCGCGCGCATCCGGCCATAAAGCGACATGCCCTCGCATGCGAAGGCTCTAAGGTCGATGTCGCGCCCGCCATCGCGGCCCGTGAGATAATGGTTGGTCTCGTGCCGCTTGCGGCCCATTCCCTGGTCGGCCAACGTGATTTCGTACTGGCCGACGTCCCACAACCAGTCGACGACATCACGTCCACGATAGAAGCGCGCGCAACGAGGGGCATTGCCGGTCGCCAAATGCACTTTTCGACCCGCCAAATGCAGGTCCTCGGCGAGTTGCGCGCCCGACTGTCCCGTGCCGACGACAACCACCGCGCCGGGCGGCAGACTATCGCCGTTGCGATACTCTGCGGAATGAACTTGCAAGATAGAGTCGGGGACGCGTTCAGCGGCGAGCGGCCGGCTCGGTTCGGCGTAGAGGCTGGTCGCGAGGAAGACGGCGTCCGCGCTGCAACGGCTCTCACTGGTGACGATCAGAAACTTGTCGCCATCGTGATCGACCGAGAGCACCTCTACGTTTTCGCGCGCCGCGTGTTGCGTCTTGCCCGCAAAACTTTCGAGATAGGCAAGAATCTCGTGCTTCACCATGAAGCCATGCGGGTCGGCGCCGTCGTAGGCGTGCCCCGGCAACTGACAATGCCAGTTGGGCGTCACCAGACAGAAGTTGTCCCAACGCTCTTCGCGCCATTTGTGCATCAGAGTCTTGCGCTCGAATACGACGTGATCAACGCCCGCTCGACTAAGATGATAACTGGCGGACAGGCCTGCCTGACCACCACCAACGACAACGGCGCCGTAGTGGCGCCCAATACGGAATTCCGTATTCATGTCAGTCATCCCTCGAGAAAAGTTTCGCACAGAACTTTGGCGTCAGGCGCGTCCGCGAAATGCGCTCCCGCGGCCTCAATCTGCGCAAGTTGGCCGAGCGCAAGCGAGCAGGCAAAGCCGTATTTGGACTTTACGCGATCGGAGGCGATCCCTAGGGCTTCGCGCGATCGAGCAAGGAAGTCCGCGAGCAGGTAACTCTCGCCTTCATGAAAAAAGTCCTTGATGACGAGCGACGGCGAATAGCAGGACTCGCGCCGGCCATCCGGCCAGCGCACGACGAAGCGCATCTCAGGCATGGGCAGGCTCCAACAAACGCCGGTAGGTTGGTTGGTGACGGCAGGCCACGGCGCGCCAATCAAAGCGTGCAGCGACGGCCGGCCCACACTCGCGCCAGCGCTGCGCGGCGCCCGGGTCAAGCGCGACGCGCATCGCATGCGCAATCGAATGCGGATTGTAGGGATCGCACCAGAGCGCGTCGCTCTCACTCAGATATTCCGTGAACGGTTCCATGCCGGACACGATGGCGGGGATGCCGCTCGCCAGCGCCTCCAAGGCGCAAAGTCCAAAGCCTTCCTTCACGGAGGCAAACACCAACGCCGTGGCGAGACGATAGAGTTTTGGTATTTCGTCGTCGGCGACCGGCCCTAGGCGCACAACCGCGCCCTCGTCCATTCCGACGAGCCGTGCAGCGAACTCGGCCTGGATCGCGCTATGATCGAGCAGGCTGGCGCCGCCGGCAATCACCAGCCTCGCGTCGGGGCGCGCGGCGTGCACTTCTCGAAACGCTTCCAGGATGCGCAAGGTATTCTTGCGCGCTTCAATGCCGCCGACGCTTAGGAATATTGGTCCCGGCCCGAGTTGCAGGCGCGCTCGCAACTGCGCCTCCGGCTTTCGCGCAATATGGAAACGCTCGGCGTCGACGCCATTTCCACCGATCTCAGCGTCGAGCCCGTAGTCCTCGACAAGTCGACGTCGCCACGCCGCGCTCACCACCATCCTTGCGTCGGCTTGCCGAAGTGAACGCTCCTCCAGCCGCGCGAGCCGTATATCTTGGTAAGCGTCGATGTGGTGGACCGTGCGGACGAATGACGAAATGAGCCGCTCGCGCTTCAAACTGGCGAGCGCATTCCCCGATATCCCGTCATGCGCGTGATAGAGGTCGAAACCACGATTTTCCGATCGCCGGAACCACGCGACATAGTCGGCGATCCTCTGTTCAACCATCGCGAACGTATCGCTAGACGCGGTAGCCGCGGGAACGCTGACCGTTTCACAGGCGGAAGCGCGAAAGAAGCCCTTGCCAGTATCGGGCGCATGCAGGACGGCCTCATAGCCGAGCCCCACCAAGGCCTCGCACAGGTTCATTGCATGAACCACGCCGCCGCGCGGATTGGTCGAATGCGCCAGCACCGCAATTCGTAACGAGCGGGTCATGCCGCGCGCTCCGGGCCAAGCCCCATCAACCTTTGCTCGGAGTAGTTGCGCAGCAGCACGCGCCGGCCTCGGGAACCAAGCGTGACTTCCGCGCCCTGCCGAACTACGCCAATCGTCGCGGCATGCAAGCCGCGCTCGCTAAATAGCGCCAGCGTCTCCTCAATATGGTCGGGAGCAACGGAGAGCAGAAAGCCAAAGCTCGGAAAGGTCTTCAACCAGCGCTCAAGGGTGACGCCCTCTGGCGGCGCAATCGCGTCTAGATCGAGATCGATCGCGACGCCCGAGCTTTCCGCCAGCATGACCGCCGTGCCGGGTATGCCGCCTTGACTGATGTCCTTCGCCGCGCCCACGAGACCGCGTTCCGCAATCTCGGCCAGCAACGCGAGGTCGCCGCGCAGCCGTTCCGGCGGCGCCTGGAGCGCCGCCTGGAAATGATGGAAGGGTTCGCGATATGCGCCGCGATGATCGATCGCCGCGACAATCAAGTGCCCCGGCCGAGCATCGAAGCTGGTAAGAAGATTTGACCCTGCGCGGCCTAGCACTGCGACGGCGAGTTGCCGCTGGACGTTGCGAAGGTTGGCATGCCCGCCAACGATGGGAACGCCATAGGCGCGAGACGCCGCACGCAATCCGTCGAGCATTTCGGCTGCAGCCCCATCGCCTTCCGCCCAGATCGCATCAACCACCGCGATCGGGCGCCCTCCCATCGCTGCAATGTCGGAAACGTTGACCATCACACCGCACCAACCCGCAAACCACGGGTCGGCGGCGACGAAGGCGTTGAGGAAACCCTCTATCGCAAATAGCAGATGCCCCTCGCCGTCGGGAATCGCCGCACAATCGTCGCCGACGCGCACCGTTCCCTCAGCCAAGCCCAGACGCTCCGCGACCTCGCCAATATCCGCTTTCGCGGCCAGGCCGGGACTGTCGCGTAACGATTGCGCGAGCACGTCGAGCGCCGCCGCATCCATCGTCATGCCGCCTTTCGTAGGGCGGCAAATCCGAGTTCCGGCGTCAGGCAAGGGGGATAGAACGCGAGGTCTGCGCGCATTTCGTGATGCGGCCGCCCGTGCAGTTCAATCTCGCGCAAAATCCGCCAATGCATCTGCTGGAACAATGCCGCGTTCTGGGTTTGCACATGGGCGAGAAAGGTCTCGCAACCCAACGCATGCGCCGAGCAAACCGCGAGCCGGATCAGGGTCGCGCCGATCGCGCCGACGCGCCGGTACTCCGGTTCGACGGCTAGTCTCGACCCCCGAAAGATACCAGGGCTGTCCTCGTGAATGCGAACCGTCCCGACAACCCTGTCCGCAGCGACGCCGAGCATCGAGAGCGCAACGATTGTGATCGCGTAGTTGTCCACTTCGTCACGGTCGTCGCCGTTAAACAGCCCCTGCTCCTGGCAGAACACGGAACGTCGGAGCGCCAGCGCGCCTTCTCGCTCCCAGCGCGACGCCGCGAACTTGACGCGATACTCGCAAGCCAGAAACGGCGCGATCCGTTCGACAATCATGCCGATGCCGCCTTCTCATAGGTCGAGAGCGCCGAGCAGGCGCCGCATTTTCCGCATCCAGCCTTGATGTCAGTCGCCCTGAGACCGCCCGCGCGCAGCATGTCCGCGAGCGGCTTCAGGATCGCGTGCATGAAATCGGGCGACGGCGTCGGATGGCTCTCAAGCGGCGTGCCCGAGATCGGAACGAACGGAACAACAAAGGGATAAACGCCGAGCGCGACCAAGCGCTCGCACATTGCCAGTATTTCCAACACGCTGTCGCCGAGCCCAGCGAGAATGTAAGTCGACACCTGACCGCGTCCAAACACCGGCGTCGCCGCAGCGAATGCCGACAGGTAGCGCTCGATCGGAACTTCCGCCTTGCCGGGCATGATGCGCTGCCGCACCTCATGCGTCACGGCTTCCAAGTGCATGCCAAGCGTGTCGACGCCCGAACTCTTCAGGCGCTCGAACCAACCATCGTGATCGGGGGGTTCGCACTGCGCCTGGATCGGCAAGTAGACGGACTGTTTGATCGCCGTCGCGCTCTCGCACAAGATCGCCGCGCCGCGGTCCCCGCCCCGCGGCGTGCCGGTCGTCATCACCATATGTTTGACGCCATCGAGTTCGACCGCTGCCTTAGCGACTTCCGCCAGTTGCGCCGGCGTCTTGCGCGCGATCGTTCGGCCTGCCGCAAGCGACTGGCCGATCGCGCAGAACTGACATGTCTTGGTGCGGCTTTGATAGCGAATGCAGGTCTGCAGCACAGTCGTGGCGAGCACGTCGCGCGAGTGCAGGGTCGCGATCTGTGAGTAGGGCACGCCGTCGCTGGTGCGCATGTCATAGAAGCGCGGACGAAGCGGAAAACGCACTTCAGCCAGCGCTACGCCGTCTCGCGTGAGGTGACTAACCCCCATGGAATCGGGCGCGCCGATCAGATAAGGGCTATCGTAGGCCGGCGCGGTATGCACCGGCGCCATCACCGTTACGCCATTGATCGTCAGCGCTTTATGATCGGAAGGCCCAGCGCCGCCCCGGCGGCTCTCCACGCCCGCCCTGGGATCAACCAGCCGGACGCCGGAGCTCTGCAATTCGTTGATCAGGCGCTCGGTCGATAGATTGGTTGACATCGAGGTTGATCCCGGTTTCGCTCATCGCCGGCGGCGCCGGGACGAAGTGCAGCGGACTCGCGGGGCGCGGGTCCAGGGTGAGGTTGAGAAGTTCCGGCCGTGCGTAGTGGCCGACCGAGTCCATCATGCGTTTGCGTTTGACGATGAGGCCGAGGTCGAGGTCCGCGATCAGAATGCCCTCGCCTTCGGTCAATGGGGGCGCCAAATGGCGGCCTTCGGGCGAAATAATCGCTGTCATGCAGCCGCCGCGCAGGCCGCGCTGCAACGCTTCGTTTGGCGTGATCGATGCAATCTGCGCCTCGCTCAACCAGCCTGTCGCATTGACGACGAAGCAACCGCTCTCTAGCGCATGATGGCGGATCGTCACCTCGATCTGTTCGCCAAAAATAGGACCGACCAGAGAGCCGGGAAACTGGGCCGCATGGATTTCCTCGTGCTGCGCCATCAGGGCAAAGCGGGCGAGCGGATTGTAATGTTCCCAGCAGGCAAGCGCGCCTACCCGGCCAACGGCGGTGTCGATCACTTTCAGCCCCGAACCGTCGCCCTGCCCCCAAATCATGCGCTCGTGAAATGTCGGCGTGATCTTGCGCCGCTTGAGCTTGCATGCGCCGTCGGCGTCAAATACCAATTGCGCATTGTAAAGCGTTCCGTGATCGCGCTCATTGATGCCGAGCACGACGACCATTCCATGCTTGTGAGCGGCTGCGGCGACCAGCGCTGTCTCTGGCCCCGTCGCAGAGATCGCGTGCTCATAGAGGCGGATGTGCTCCGCCCCACTCTGCACCGGGGGCGTTACAAAGGAGAAATAGGGATACCAGGGAATAAAGGTTTCAGGGAAGACGATGAACTCGACCCCCTTGGCTCCTGCCTCATCAATTGTCTCCAACACGCGTCCAAGCGTCGCCGCGCCCGACGTCAAATCGGGTGCAATCTGAGCAGCCGCAGCGCGAACCTTGCGTGTCGTCGACATAAGCCCTCACTGAGTTAACGACCGCCCCGTCAGGGGCGGCTTCAATCAGAGTGTCCAAGTGTCGAGGATAAAGGCGTTGTCGCGGCGATGCAGCAAGATCAGGTCGAGAACGTCGAGCGGGCTGATCGGCCTAATTCCTTCGATCAGCGACGGCTCGCCGTGACCATACAGCGCCTGCAGAGCGAAGCGGCATGCATAGACCTTGCCGCCCTCGCCAATAAACTTGGTGATCTGATTGTTGAAATTCTGAGCGCCGGGGAACGCTTCGTCGCCGATCTTCGGGAAGCCGCGCTGCACGCCGAGCGTTACGCCGGGGCCATAGAGCAGGATCGAGGTTTCAAAGCCTTTGCGCATTAACCTCGTCGCCTGTAGCAGGTTGACGAAGCCGATCGAGCCTTCAAACGCAACGGTATGAAAGGTGACGAGCGCCTTTTCACCGGCTTTAGCTTTCACATCCTCAAAAACTTTTTCCTCGTAGTCCACAAACACGTCGCCCTTCTTATGGGCGGGATGGGTGACGGTGGGCATCGCGTGTCGCTCCAAGTTAAGTCCGGCCTTCGCCGGCGACATCAAGCAAACCGCAAAACGCATGCCAGCAATGAACCCGTCAATTTTGCGGTCAATCGAGCTTGATTTTCTTTAGCATTGCAGTCAATCTTGTCCTCTACACGGTCAAGATCACAAGAACTTGGCCGTTTTCTTGGCGCCTGGGCGCCTAGAGAAGGCAAGCGGGATGTGCAACACGATGCAGTCAATCGGGGCGGCGGCATGAAGTCGTGGAAGCCCGTTCTCACCGGACGCGAAGGGCCGCGCTATGTCGCAATCGCTGACGCGATTGCGGCCGATGTGGCCGCGGGTCGATTGACGCCGGGCGATCGACTGCCGCCCCAGCGTGAACTCGCGCGCACGCTGGTCCTCGACTTCACCACGGTCGCGCGCGGCTACGTAGAGGCTAGCAAGCGCGGGTTGGTCGAATCCGTCGTTGGCCGCGGCACTTTCGTGGCGCGCAACGCAATGGTGCGCGGTGAATCTGGCCCGCGTCGCTCGCGCGCCGATTTCGCCATGAACATGCCGCCAGAACCTGATGACCCTGAGTTGCTGGGCCGGATGCGGGATGGTTTCGCCAGCGTCGCCGGCGATCTCGGATCTTTGCTGCGCTATCAGGGATTCGGCGGCTCGCCGCTCGACCGGGATGCCGCTTCCGCCTGGCTTGGCCGGCGCGCGCTTGTGCCCTCGCAGGAGCGCATCTTCGTTACGCCAGGCGCGCACGGAGCCATGGTTGGCATCTTCAGTTTGCTCGCTAAAGCGGGCGATGTGGTGCTTTGCGAGGCGATCACCTATCCCGGCGTGCGCGGGATCGCCGCGCAACTCGGACTTCAGTTGATTGGCGTCGAGTGCGATCGCGACGGCCCGCTTCCCGACGCAGTTCGCGAAGCGGTGCGCCGACACGCGCCAAAGGCGATTTACGTCAATCCAACCCTGCAGAATCCCACCACGATCACGATCCCCGAGCGTCGTCGGCAAGCCTTATGCGAAATCGCGCGCGAGTTTGGCGTGCCCATCGTCGAGGACGATGCCTACGGCTTCATTCCAACCCATAGCCCGCCGCCGCTGGCCTCCATGGCGCCAGACATTTGTTGGCATATCGCGGGACTGGCCAAATGCATCGGCGCGGGGCTTCGTCTCGCCTATGTGATCGCCCCGGACACGCGCGCCGGCTGGTCGTTCAACAGCACCATGCGCTCGCTTTCCGTCATGGCCTCCCCGGTTGCCGCGGCGATCGCGACGCGCTGGATCGACGATGGCACCGCAGACACGATCCTGCGCTTCATCCGCTCCGAAACAATGGCGCGCCAACGCATCGCGGCCAGCGTGCTCGAACCCGGTTCCTATCTCTCGGACCCGCTGAGTTTCAACATCTGGTTGCCTATGCGCAATGGCTGGACCCGGTCCGGGTTTGTTAGCCACACCAGGGCGGCGGGGCTGGGAGTCGTCGCAAGCGACGCGTTTACCGCGGCAGGCGTGCCCCCTGAGGCGGTCCGCGTCGGCCTCGGCGGCCCCATCACGCGAACGCAAGTCGCACGCGGCCTCGAGTTCATGACTCATGCCCTGGAACAGCACCCAGGATCATTCGCCACATGACTTCACGTCGGCGTGACGAAACTTCTGGTTAAACCCGACGTTTCCACAGCCAAACCACTGACATGGGGTGTAGTGCGCCCGAGCGCGTATTGATTACCCGCTGCGCGGGATTCATCAGACGCTACTTCGCTCGAAATCTTGTCCGGCGGTCTTTAGCGGATGATCCTGGCTGGCGTCGACAAACTCGCGTTCGTCGTACGCGCCGGCAAAACCGATATTCTGAACTACTATGGCGCCCGCTATACGCAAGCGTCGGCGGTCTATCTGGTGCAGCCGACGCCAACGGGACTTTGCGATGCGATATTTCGCGCGGCCCTTTTGATCGGCGACGAATCCGCGCTGGTTGGAGTTCCCGACACAATCTGGTTCCCCAAAGACGGGCTGGCGCAACTGCCCGACGACCCGCTCTGCTTCCTGATGGTTCCGGTCGAATGTCCCGATCTGTTCGACGCGGGGCTGCTCGATGCCGACAACCGCGTGTAGGCGATCGAGGTGAAACAACCCGGAGATCCCTCGCGCTGGATCTGGGGCGCATTCAAGGCTCCGGCTCGAGTGTTTGACGATCTACATCGGTTTTGGCTCGTTCGCTCACGACGTGACGAATATATTGGCGCCCTCGTCAGATGGTGGCAATGTCACACTGGTGGATGCTGAAAAGGCTAGTCTTGGCAAGCTATTCAAGGCGGAGCGCAGACTTGCGGCACGGCGCGTTTGAACTCCATCGCCCTTTGCGCGTTATGAGAAAATTACACCGGAGATATTCGATGGCGAACCTTCCCAGCGAACCCGTCAAGCCAGCCAGCCCGCAAACTCCAGCTTCGCCCGATACTGAGCAAAGTCCAGCTTCATCCGAGTTGGCGAAGGCATCCGAAAGCCTGAAGGAGAGGATCAAGGAAGCAAAGCGTCATAATAACATGCCGGTAGACTCAGCGCTGGGAAGTCCGAATTTT
>JAYTRP010000543.1:0-3544 GCA_043746145.1 Hyphomicrobiales bacterium
TAGCGATCAGGATCTCGTGGATCGATCACCGCCAGATCGATGAAGAACCCTGCCATCCCCACTTGGGGATGGCAGTCGTATCCCAGGCCCCGAATAGCGAACGAAACAGCTTCCTCGAAGTCGCTGTCGAAGCCCTTCTGAGTGTGTTCCGGCATCGCCGCGAAGCCATCCTTCGCAAGCTTCAAGAAGGACTGAAGCGCTCGCACGCCGGGCTTCCCGACGCCGTCGAACTTGATGTCCTCGGCGGTGATCGAAGAGAAGACTTCGCAGCGCTTTCGTGATCGGGTGATCAGGACATTCAGCCGACGCTCACCCCCCTCACGCCCAACGGGACCGAAGTTTTGGGTGAGCTTTCCGTTCGCGTCGCGTCCGTACCCGATTGAGATGTAGATGACGTCGCGCTCGTCGCCTTGAATATTTTCGAGATTTTTGACGAAGACGGATTCGCGTCCAGCCTTCCCTTTCATGAACTCGTCTAGTTCAGGATGCCGGCGCGCCAAGGCATCAAGGCGGTCGCGCACACAGTCGCGCTGCGCGACAGAGAAGGTGCCAATGCCAAGAGACAATTCCGGGCTCTCGCGTGAGTGCTGGAGAGCGGCCTGCGCGACATCTTCGGCCTCGCGTTCGTTTCGCGCGGTGCGCCCGCGCTCGTAGTGACCTTCTTCAGTCTTATGGAAAAGCAACCCAGTCTTACCGTCATGCACCTTCGCGATGACCGACGGCGGCAGCATAAGCGCGCCCTTGTAGAATTCTCGATTTGACGTTGCGATGAGCGCAGGGTGCTCACTGCGATAGTGCCAACGCAGCATGCGTTCGGGAAAACGGGAGCACAGGTTCAGAATGCTCTCCACATCCCTGACCGAGACTTTAAGATCTTCGTCTTCATCGTCCGGGGCCTCATCGTTGATCATCCGATTGAAGAAGCTCGTCGGTGGCAGTTGTTTATCGTCCCCAACAACAACCAACTGCTTGCAGCGCGCAATGGCGCCGAGGGCATCCTCCGGTCGCACCTGACTGGCCTCATCAATGACGATCAGATCAAACTCGATCAGTCCCGGTTTCAAGTACTGAGCCACAGACAAAGGGCTCATCAGGAAAACCGGATTAAACCGCTGAATTGCTTCGCCCGCCTCGATCATGAGTCGCCGCACAGGTTTGAGATTCCTGGCTTTCTTCATCTCGGTCAGCAGAACGCCGACTGCGCCCGCGCTACCCGTTGGCTGTCCGTCGATGTGGGCGCGACCAACTTCATCGGCGGCGACGCGAATTCGGTCGATGTCGGCGCGCCTGAACCGCCGCACAACGTTATCCAGCTCATCACCCTGGATCTTATCGAGGCCAACATCGTTCTTGCGTAGTTCGCCCCACATCGCTTCGTACGCTGCCAAGAGAAGCACAGGTTGCACCTGCGACGCCGTAATCATTCCGACGAAAACCTGATCGGCGAACTCGGGACAGCCCAAGGTCGTCAACCATTCGAGATCGTCCCGAACAGCGGGCCATTGAACAAGGTCAGCGAACCTACCCGACCAACGGTGGGTGACTTCTTCGATGGTGCTGGCGGAAAGCATGGCAAACTCGCGACCATCGAAGGCGAGGCTTCCGTCCAGCTTTACAGCATAGGCCACCTTGCTGACGCCCTGCCGTATGTTGGCGGCGGCAGCTTCGAGCTGGTCCGCGCAGGCGGAGGCTTGCACCGGTTCAATTAAGCCGTCAGCGCGCAGTACATCGATCCCGCCTTTCAGCTGTGCCGCCCGCTCTATCCACTCGCACGCCGACCACAATGCCGCCCAATCTGTCCCCTCTCGTCGCCAATGGTCCCCGAGTAAGGGTTGGAGACGAAGCCCAATTTCCGCGATCTGACCCTCTAGGCGGCGGGCATCGATCAGGTCATCGAGCCGCGCGAGCCGGATGGCATGCGCCTTCGCCAAGTCGCCCATCCATCCGCCGCGGAGTTGCACGACCGCTTCGCGGTACTGGCGCGAAAGCATGCGGAATGGCGATTGGCCGCGACCGGCGATCGATCGCCTGACTGGTACCCAATCGGTTTCCCAACTCTCGGGGCGGAAGACTTCCTCTAGCGTGACGCGAAGCCCCGCCAAGCGGGTTCCATTAGCGATCGCACCCTTGATTTCGGACAACGCTGCGCGCACAGCCGCGCTGACCAGAAGGTCGTCAACACCTGATGGACGCTCCGAGATGTGACGGAGCGCTGCGATCCAAGCCGCCAGTGCTTCCAGATTGTCGGGGCCTTCGTGATGCAATCGCGCGGCAGCATCGCGAACGGCGCTGACGAGTTCGCCGGCCCGCTCCCGCGCCTTTTCGACTGCTGGGCGCAGGCGCTCCTGCTCAAGGATATCAGGCGTATCGATTCCGACGCCACGCCAGGGATGAGAGCAGGGGACACCAGCGAATGCCAGCCGCTCACCTAGTTGGCCAGAACGTTGCGCAGCCTTCACTAACTCATCGGGCGACCATGACGCGGCCGCGGGAAATTTGAATGTTGGAGCTGGCGTCGCCTTCGCCTTCAGCAGGCTCATACGACCCATCAAATCAAAGGCGGAAAGGCCTTTCTTCGTATCGTGCAGTCTGTCCGCATGACCGTGGAGCAGGCTCTGAGTCTCGATCAGCTGGCCAAAGATCGATGGTGACCAACCCGGTGGTGCAGCTGCATTCCGCCCCTGCTCGATTTGGGCCAGGACCTGAGTCTTCGATGATTTTCTACTGTGTAATTCGAGGCAGATCGGTGCGAGCTTCTTTGCGACCAGGCGGTCGTGCACAACCTCGAGGGCAGCCATCTTCTCAGCGATAAAGAGAACGCGCTTTCCCGCGTGGACAGCGCCCGCGATAATGTTGGTGATGGTCTGCGACTTCCCCGTCCCTGGCGGACCCTGGATCACCAAATTCTTGCCGCTGAGCGCCTCTTGGATCGCTATTGCCTGAGAACTATCCGCATCAGTGACATGTACCAACTCGGCTGGACTGAAGACTTGATCCACTCGCTCGTCAGGCCCAACAAGAGGGCTGTCCTCTAGCGGCGCGCTGGCGTCATCGCGGAGGAGAATGGTTCGGAGTAGGTCGTTGTCGGTCAGGGCTTCTGGCGTCGGCCAATTCTCCGGATCGAGGTCGCGCCAGAGAAGGAATTTTGCGAACGAGAAGAAGCCCAAGACCATCTCGTTCTGGCGAACAGCCCAACCAGTCCTGTCGCCGATCGCCTGCCTAACAGCCTCGACATACTCCGACGGCCTCCAGTCATCCGTCTCCGGAATGTTGGGCAATTGAATGCCAAACTGTTCTTTCAACCACGCCTGAAGGCTGACGTTTGTGAACAGGTCCTCGTCACGAATCTTGAGCTTGAAGCGGTCCTTCGCGCCGTCGCGCTGGAGTTCGACTGGAAGCAGGATTAGGGGCGCAAAGCGCGCAATTTCGGACTGTTTGGCTTCTCTCCATTCCAGGAAGGCTACCGCCAGGAATAGAACGTTTACGCCCTGCTCATCTTCGAGCGTTTGGCCTTCATAGAAAAGGCTGAGCAAGCGCTTCTGCA
>JAYTRP010000544.1:0-10914 GCA_043746145.1 Hyphomicrobiales bacterium
GGGCGCGCTAAGCTGCACGCAAATGGGAGGATCGACATTGAAGATTCTGGTGATCGGCGCGGCAGGCATGATTGGGCGCAAACTGATCGAGCGGCTCGCACGCGACGGACGGCTTGGCGAGCATGCAATCGAGTCCGTGCACGGGGCGGACGTCGTTGCGCCGATGCCTCCTGCGTCGGCATTCCCGATGACGAGCGAGGCCTGCGACATCGCTTCGTTGTATGTTCCAGCCAAATTGATTGCGCCGCGTCCCGACGTGATCTTCCTGCTCGCCTCCGTTGTCTCAGGCGAAGCCGAGGCCGACTTCGAGAAGGGCTATGCAATCAATCTCGACGGCACTCGCATGATCTTCGAGGCGATCCGGCGCGAGCACGTCCTCTCTGGCGAAAGCTATCGCCCGCGCGTGGTCTTCACGTCCTCGATCGCCGTGTTTGGAGCGCCGTTCCCCGACAAGATAAACGACGAGTTCTTTTCGACGCCGCTGACGAGTTACGGCACGCAGAAAGCCATCTGCGAGCTGCTGCTGGCCGACTATTCGCGGCGCGGCTTCTTTGATGGGATCGGCATCCGGCTGCCGACGGTCTGCGTCCGGCCCGGTGCGCCCAACAAGGCGGCTTCCGGCTTCTTTTCCAACATTATCCGCGACCCGCTCGCCGGCAAATCCGCGGTGCTGCCGGTGCCTGACACCGTCAAACACTGGCACGCCTCGCCCCGATCCGCGATTGGGTTCCTGGTGCGCGCCGCCACGATGGACCTCGGCCTGCTGGGCGCACGGCGCAACCTGTCGATGCCCGGCGTTGCAGCAACCGTAGCCGAACAGATCGAGGCGTTGCGCGCCGAGGCGGGCGAGGCGGTGGTGCGGCTCATCAAACGCGAGCCCAACCCGACAATCGAGCGCATCGTCGCGGGTTGGCCGCGCGATTTCGATGCGGCGCGCGCGATTTCGCTAGGCTTTCAGGCCGAGGCGAATTTCCGGCAGATCATCAGGGCGCATATCGAAGACGAGCATGTCGGCGCCTGAGACGGCGCTGCTCCCTCGTGCAATCCCAACTGCGCTTACCGGCCCGCTATTCGCGTTGTCGGGTTGGGCCGCGTTCAGCTTGCAAGACGCGATCGTCAAGCTGCTGGTCAGCGACCTCCCGGTGCCCGAAGTGCTATTCGGGCGCTCAATCATCATCGTGCTGATTTCGGCGCTGGTCGTGCGCGGCGCCGATTATCGAGCGATGTCTCAGCCGCGCAATGCATTCGGGATCGCTTTGCGCGCAGCGCTGATCCTGGTCGCCTGGCTCGCCTATTACCGCGCCTCGCGATCGCTCCAGCTCGCGGAACTGGTCACCTATTATTTTGCAGCGCCGCTGTTCGTCGTCGCAATGTCGGCGCCGATCTTGCGCGAATATGTCGGGCCGGGGCGATGGTTTGCTACATTGGTTGGCTTTGCGGGCGTGCTGGTCGCCGCCCATCCCGGCGGGGGGGGGCCCATCGAGCCCGTTCTCCTTGCGCTGCTGGCTGCGGTGACTTGGGCGATGACCACGATCCTCGCGCGTAGCCTCGCCAAGGGTGTGTCGACCCCGGCAATGATGCTTGGCGGCGCGATCGGATTTGTGGTTGTCTGTGGCGCGATGCTACCCTCGCTCGGGGTCTGGCCGACCTATCGGCAGGTCGCTATGATGACGGCGCTTGGCGGCGTCGGCGCGCTCGGTCAGTATCTCTGGTTCGAAGGCGTGCGCCGCGCCCAGGCTTCGCTGCTGGCGCCGCTGGAATATTCAATGCTCGCCTACGCTATCTTTTGGGGCTGGATTTTCTTTTCCGATCTTCCAAGCGCGCGCACGCTGGTCGGCGCGGCCATCGTGCTATCAAGCGGCCTGCTGATGATGGGCATTGAGATTCGGCGCCACCATCTTCCGAAACATAGTCAAGTTTCACCAAAACGAAGCTAAATCTTGGTCCGGTATACGGGAGTGCGTCCTTGCCCTATCAACCGAGTCCAGGAGCCCTGCCATGAGAGCGCGCGCGCCCGAACCGGCGAAGTCGGCCGTGATCAGCTTTCTCTCCTCAGAATCGCCGGAGGCGGGCGAAGCGCGCGATCGGCTGGTCTCGTTGTATGGGGATTGTCGGCCTGAAGACGCCGATGTGATCGTCGCGCTCGGCGGCGACGGGCTCATGTTGCAGACGCTGCATCGCATGATGGATAGCCCCAAGCCGATCTACGGGATGAATCGCGGCTCGGTCGGCTTCCTCATGAACGAGTATTCCGAGCTCGATCTGCCTGAGCGACTGTTCGCCGCCAAACCCTCGATCATCCATCCGCTGAGCATGCGGGCGTTCGATCTCAAGGGCGTCAGCACCACGGCGCGCGCGATCAACGAAGTGTCGCTGCTTCGGCAGACCTCGCAGGCCGCCAAAATGAAGATCAGCGTCGACGACGAGGTCCGACTGACCGAGTTGAGCGCGGACGGCGTGCTGGTCTCGACGCCTGCGGGCTCGACGGCCTATAATTTATCCGTCAACGGCCCGATCGTACCGCTTCGGGCGCCGCTGATGACGCTGATGCCGATCTCCGCCTTTCGGCCGCGTCGCTGGCGCGGCGCGCTACTGCCGGATACGGCGCGCGTGGTGATCGAAATTCTGGAGGCTCAGAAACGCCCGGTCGCGGCGACAGCCGACCATTTCGAAATTCGCCGCGTGGAGCGAGTCGAGGTCGAGACCGATCACGAGACCTCGCTCGTGCTGCTGCACGATCCCGGGCACTCGCTCGACGAGCGAATCCTTCGCGAGCAGTTCGGATACTAGAACAGTTCTAGAGTATGTAAGAAGTTTAGAACGGTTCTAGACTACAGTTTAGAATAGATCTAATTTGTAGAAATGATCTTGCTTGTAGATATAATCCTGTTAGCAAACTCTCGGGCGGCAGTCCTTTAACCTGCATTGCTCGGAGGGGGATTATGTTTAAAAATCGCGATTCGCGCTTGGCAGCGCGCGCTTATTATTTGCTTTGCATCGTTGCCGCAGGGGCAACCTTTTATGCAGGAGGGGCTGTCGCACAAACGGCTCCCGCGGCGTCTCCGTTCGGCGGCCTCGACCCTGTCACGCCCGACCCTTACCATGAGCTCGAAACCAAATACTTGTTTGGCTTCACCGAAGGCGCTGACATCGGCGCCGAAGGCGAAAAATCAATCGAATACGAAACCACGACCTCGATGGGTAAGCGCGGCGGCCGCTACGGGGTGCTCGAACAAGAGATCGAATACGAAGGGGTGCCCACCCAATCGTTCGGCTTCGAACTGAGCGCGCACGGGCTTGCCTATTCGATCCAGGGTGTCGACGGGCTGGACAATGCGCACGGCCTGAATTTTAGCGGTCTTTCCACCGAACTGCGCTACCTCGTGATTGGGCGAGGACCCGGTTCGCCATTTGGGCTGACGCTGGTTGCAGAACCGGAATGGGCGCGCCTCGACGACGGTGGGCAGCCGGTCACGGACTTCAGTACGAACTTCCTAGGGATCGTCGACAGCGAACTGATCGCAAACCGTCTCTATGGCGCTGTCAATTTGAGCTACGAGCCCGATATCGCCAAATCTCCGGGTCAAAGTTGGGAGCATGCGTCGACACTGGGCGCTTCGACCGCGCTCGCCTATCGGTTGACGCCTAAGATCACGGCTGGCGGCGAGATCGAGTATTACAGCGCCTTCGACGGTTTTGCCTTCAATAACTTCCAAGGCGAGGCGTTGTACATTGGACCGACGCTCCAGGTTCAACTCACCGGCAAGACGATGTTCGCCGCAGCCTTCTCGACCGAAGTGGCGGGACACGCCGCTGGTGAATCGCACGGGCTGGATCTTACGAATTTTCCTCATTACCGCGGAAATCTCAAAGTCGAGTTCGAATTTTGATTACGCCCGCAACATCAGGAGAGACACAATGAACGCTTCAAGATTACTTTTCGCATGTTTGGTCGCGATTGCATGCGCCGGGTTCGGCGCGTCGAGCGCCTTGGCCGACGATTCATTTCTGGTGAAAGTCTCGTTGAAAAACCATCGCTTCGTACCCGGGGAAATCGCCGCGCCAGCGGGAAAGCCGGTCACGATCCAGATCTCCAATTTGGATGCGACTCCGTCCGAGTTCGAAAGCAAGACCTTGCGCGTGGAGAAAGTTGTCAACGGCGGCGGCACGATTACCGTGCAAGTGCGCGCCCTGACCGCCGGTCGCTACCGCTTCTTTGACGATTATCACGAAGACACAACCGAGGGCTTCTTGGTCGTCAAGTGAACTGAGGAGCCGCTAAACCGAGGGAAATTCCATATGTTAGGCGCCCTGATCATAGTCTTTCGCGAAGTCATCGAGGCCGGCCTCATCATCGGCATCGTTATGGCCGTCACCAAGGGAATCCCAGGCAGTCGGTTGCTCATCGCGGCGGGCGTAGTCGCGGGGCTGATTGGAGCCAGCCTGGTTGCGGCTTTCGCGGGAGCGCTCGGTGAGGCGCTCTCGGGAATCGGTCAGGAAGTGTTCAACGCCTCTATACTGATCATCGCTGTGGTGATGTTGACTTGGCACAATGTCTGGATGGCGCGGCATGGCCGCGAACTCGCAGCGCAAGTGAAGGAAGTCGGCGACGCCGTGCGAACCGGCGCGCGATCCATTTCGGCGCTAGGCGTAGTCGTCGCCGTAGCCGTGATGCGAGAGGGCTCTGAGGTCGCGCTGTTCCTTTACGGGCTCGTAGCCTCGTCGAGCTCTACGTCTTGGGAATTGCTGACGGGCTCCTTGATGGGGCTTGTGCTGGGGTGCGGGGTTACAGCGATCACCTATCTCGGGTTGGTGACCATACCAACGCGAAGCTTGTTCATGGTGACAACTCTATTGATCACGTTCCTCGCCTCGGGGCTTGCAGCGCAGGCGGTGCTGTTTTTGCAGCAGGGAGGCGTCGTTACGGTGTTCTCGCAAACCGCTTGGGACACATCGAACATTCTATCAGACACGAGCCTGTTTGGCCGCGTGTTGCACACTTTGTTCGGCTACGCCGATCAACCATCGATCCTGCAGGTCATCGTCTACGCCATTACTTTGGCCACGATCTTCGTCCTCACGCGGATCGCGGCGCCGCGACAGCGCGCGCGGGCGGCAGGCATGCCTAAACAAGCTGCAAGGCCTGCTTCCGTAAAGGCCTAAGCCTTTGACAGACTTCAGACCTCGATCGCGCGCAAATATCTCCCATAGTCGCCCCTGTACGCCTCGGCCAGCGTCAACAGTTGCACATGCGAAATCCAGCCGTGCCGATAGGCGATCTCCTCGGGGCAGGCGACCTTGAAGCCTTGACGCTTTTCCAGCGCGCGGATGAACTCGCCGGCTTCCAGCAGTGAATCCGGCGTGCCGGTATCGAGCCAGGCGAAGCCGCGCCCGAGCTTCTCGACGTCGAGTTCGCCACGTTCGAGATAGATGCGGTTGAGGTCGGTGATCTCATATTCGCCCCTCGGCGAGGGCTTCAGCGATGCAGCGTATTGGGCGACCTTTTCGTCGTAGAAATACAGGCCTGTGACCGCCCATGGGGATTTGGGCGCTTTCGGCTTTTCCTCCAACGATGAGGCGCGGCCCGTCTCGTCGAAGGCGACCACGCCGTAACGCTCGGGATCAGTGACGTGATAGGCGAACACGGTCGCGCCAGGGCGCTGTTTGACTGTGTTCAACAACAGCAAGTCGGAAAGCCCGTGGCCGTAGAACAGATTGTCGCCGAGCACGAGCGCGCAGCGCTCCCCGGCGATGAAATCCGCGCCGATGACAAAAGCTTGGGCGAGGCCATCGGGACGCGGCTGCACGGCGTAGCTCAGCGAGAGCCCCCAGTTTGCGCCGTCACCGAGCAGCCGCTGAAACAACGGCAGATCGAGCGGCGTCGAGATGATCAGGATCTCGCGAACGTCCGCCAGCATCAGCGTCGTTAGCGGATAATAGATCATCGGCTTATCGTAGATCGGCAGCATCTGCTTCGACACGACCTGCGTCATGGGATGCAGCCGCGTGCCCGATCCGCCTGCCAGAATAATTCCCCGCATGAATGTCAGACTTTCTCCGCCTCTAGCAGCCTCGCGATGACAGGTTTCAATGAATCCCGCCACATCGGCAGCGCTACACGGTGAATTTCGGCCAGTCGCGATCCGTCGAGCCGTGAGTTTAAGGGGCGGCGCGCGGGCGTCGGATATTGCGCGGTCAAAATCGGCGTGGCCTCGACTGGCTCGCGGCCCAGCGCATGCGCTTGCGCGAAAACACTTTCAGCGAATTCCGCCCAGGTCGCCTCCCCGCCTCCCGTCATGTGGAAAATCCCGTAATTTTCGTTCCGCGACGGCGCGGCGACCAGATTGCGCGCAACGGCGATGATCGCATCGGCGATATCGAGCGCGCTGGTCGGGCCGCCCCGTTGATCGGCGACGACATTGACCGAGCGACGGGTCTCGCCGAGCCGAAGCATCGTCTTGACGAAGTTGGCCCCAAACGGCGAGTACACCCAGGCGGTCCGCAAGATGACGTGCTGAGGCGCAGCCTCGGCGACCGCGCGCTCGCCGGCCAGTTTCGAGCGGCCATAGGCCCCGATCGGCGCGGTTGGATCATCCTCGCGATAGGGGCGGTCAGCCAAGCCGTCGAATACGTAGTCGGTCGAGAGCTGAATGACCGGCGCGCCGATCCGCCGCGCAGCCGCCGCCACGGCGCCAGCGCCAGCGCCGTTGATGCGGGTGGCCAGTTCCTCCTCCGCTTCCGCCTTGTCAACAAAGGTATAGGCAGCCGCGTTGACGACGACATCCGCGCTGGCGCCATCGAAAGCGCGAGCGATCGAATCGACGTCTGCGAGGTCAAAGCCGGGACGGCGGAGCGCGACGACTTCGACGCCCCCGCCCGCCCGCTCCATCAGCGAGCGGGCGACCTGACCCTGCGCGCCGGTGACGATCAGACGCATTTGGCGTTACTCGAACACAGGGGCGAGATCGGCGAGGCGGGGATGACGACGGTCTTTGTCGGAAAGAACCGCTTTCGCAAGGTCGACGCGCCAATCGATGCCAAGTGCGGGATCGTCGAACGCGAGCCCCAGGTCGTTGGCGGGCGAAAAACTATTGGTCACCTTGTAGAGAACCTCGGTGTCCGGCTCCAGCGTGCAGAAACCATGCGCGAAGCCTTTCGGAACTAGCAACTGGCGCCAGTTCTCGCGCGAGAGCTCGACCGCGACATGCTTGCCGAAAGTGTTCGAGCCGCGCCTGAGATCGACGGCGACGTCGAGGATGCTGCCCCGCGTGACGCGCACGAGCTTGTCCTGAGCAAACGGCGGCGACTGAAAATGCAGTCCCCGGATCGTGCCGACCTCGGCGGAGTAGGAATGATTGTCCTGCACGAAATCGAGGTTGAGGCCCGCCTCGCGAAACGCACGCGCGGTGAAGACCTCGGAGAAAAAACCGCGATGATCGCCAAATCGATTCGGCGTGATCGTCTTGACCGCCTCGATCGCGGTGTTCTCGATTTGCATGCAACCTCCCGGTAAATTCTACTCCGTCAGACCCAGTCGTTCGCCGCGATAGGCGCCGGAGCGAATGTCCTTCCACCAACCTTCGTTCGCGAGATACCACGCGATCGTGGCGCGCAAGCCCGCCTCGAAGGTCCGGCGCGGGCGCCAGCCAATTTCGCGCATCACTTTCGACGCATCGATCGCATAGCGCAGATCGTGGCCCGGCCGGTCCCGCACATAGGTGATTAGCGCGCGGCGCGGCGTCGCCAGCTTCTGCGGCGCGAGTTCATCGACGAGATCGCAGATCGCCTCGACCACGTCGATGTTTCGACGCTCCGCATTGCCGCCGATATTGTAGCTTTCGCCGATTCGCCCCCGTTCGACGATTGCGAGCAGGGCCTCGGCGTGATCCTCGACATAGAGCCAGTCGCGCACGTTCTCGCCGCGCCCGTAAACCGGCAGCGGCAAACCTTCGAGCGCGTTGAGAATCATCAACGGAATCAGCTTCTCGGGAAAATGATATGGCCCGTAATTATTCGAACAATTGGTCAGCAGCGTCGGCAGTCCATAAGTGTGCCGCCAAGCCCGCACCAGATGGTCGGACCCGGCCTTGGACGCGGAATAAGGGGAATTGGGCGCGTAGGGCGTGTCCTCGTGAAAGGCGCCTTCGTCACCAAGCGATCCGAACACTTCGTCGGTGGAAATGTGATGGAAACGGAAGGTTGTCTTGACCTCGTCATCGGCGGCGCGCCAATACGCGAGGCTGGCCTCCAGCATCACCCCGGTCCCGACGACGTTGGTTTGAATGAACTCGGCCGGCCCATCGATCGAACGATCGACATGGCTTTCCGCCGCCAGATTCATGATCCAATGCGGCTTGAACTTGGCTAATGCGGCGTCCACGGCTGCACGGTCGCCAATGTCGCCGCGCACGAAGGCAAAGCGCTTGTCGCTGGAGACCGGCGCGAGCGAGGCGAGATTGCCGGCGTAAGTTAGTTTATCGTAGACGACAGTCTCGTGAGCGGTCGCATCGAGAATACGCCTCACGACCGCCGAGCCGACGAATCCGGCGCCGCCGGTGACAAAAATGCGCATTCCCACCTTTCCAGCGATTGATAGTTAAATTGGACAGTTTTTAAAACTTTCCGCCCCTGTGTACGTAGCTTTACCTAATAGTTCAGGCGCGAGGTAAGTGTTGCGCCAATTGAAAGCTGTGACTAGGGATTTGGATGCCACATGGCAATATCCCTCTGCGAGGCCCGATTGTCCGCGCGAGATTCGAATATAGCGTCAAGGGGGGCCGAAGGCGAGTTTCGCTTCGCCGCGCCCCCCCTTGTACGCTCGGCCCCGCGTGTTCGCCACGCGATCGGCTACGACATCACGCGCTTGGGCGGGAGGCTGTTCTACACGGCGCCTAACGGCATGCATCGGGTCGACGAGACATTGGCGCGCAGCATCTTTGCGAAAACGGACCGAACGACGCTCGGCGTTTGGCTCCCACGCCCCCTGTCGCACCGAATCGTTGGCCGCAACGCCGCGCTTGAGGTGTTGACCTCCGTGGAAGCGCATCTCTCGGAAAACCAGGACGACGAAGACGCCCCACTCTACCGCGAAATAAGGTCTTGGCTGCTGGCGGGCGATGAAGAAGTCCAGTCGCAACATCCAAGAATTTTGTACAAACGCCCCAAGAAGTGGGGCGCCGCGGCACGTTGGAGTTTTCAACAAAGTCTCGGGGCACGAGCGGTAGCGGGGCTGCCGCGAGACGCGCGCTATATCAATGTCAGCGTATACGGCCTCGGTATCGCACACGCGTTCGACTGGATGACGCGGCGGCCTGACGTAAAGGCGGTGTTCTTCATCCACGACATGCTGCCGTTCGAGACACCGGAATATTTCGTCCCCGCCGAACACGCTCGCCACAAGATACGGATGCAAAATCTCGTACGTTTTGCCAGCGGCGTGGTGGTGTCGACCGAAATCGTCAAACGCGCGCTGCTCACGCATCTGGCGACTCTGGGCCGCGGCGACCTGCCCGTCCTGGTCGCCCCGCCGCCTGTGCAGTCGATTTTCCTGCAGCCCATGCAGCCCGATCCCGAACTGGCCGCAAGCCCGTTTTTTGTCCAATGCGGCACGATCGAGCCACGCAAGAATCATTTGATGATCCTCCACGTTTGGCGCGAACTCGTGGCGCGATATGGGTCTGCAGCGCCCAAACTGGTGCTGGTTGGCGCGCGGGGCTGGGAGAACGAGAATGTGCTGGATATGCTGGAACGGTCCCCCTTGCTGAGGGGTCGGGTGCTGGAAGTTTCCGGGTTGGACACGCCGGCGCTGCGGCGGCTGATGGCGAGCGCCCGCGCCCTCCTCATGCCATCCTTCGGCGAAGGTTTCGGGCTCCCGCTCGTCGAGGCGATCGCGGCGGGCACGCCGGCGCTGGCTTCCGACCTACCGGTGTTTCACGAGGTTGCTGGCGACAGGTTCACGCCGCTCGGCTGTATCGACGCAGCGGCGTGGCTCCAGGCCATCGAACGTCTGGCGGGACTGCAGCCAAACGGGCCGGTCGCCCCTGCCCGGCTTCCGCATTTCCGCAACGGCGACAACTTTGGCGAGGAGATTGCCGAGTTCGCGAATTCTCTGTGACGACGCCCCGAGATTATCTTGAACGGAAATCTGTGAACCGGATCAGGTTCGTTTCGTTTCCGCCCCCCCCCGGCATCGATCTAACCTCGAAAACGCGGGGCGCAGGAAACTTGCTCGTGGCTCGTGCGAGCGCCACAACCTTCCGGTCCGAGAATGGGACCGCGGCCGCCAAGACGAGTTCGACTTGTTTCTGCCGCTCGATGTCGCGCCCGACCCGCACGGCAAAAATCACCAGCACGATCCCAAGCGAAATTCCGCAACCTAGATCGAACGGGGAAATGCCGTCGATTTTGTAATCGGACGGATTCAAATGGATGGCTTGGAAGACTATCGCCCAGGCTGCGATCACAATCCGTCCCTCCGTCGCTCCGATCCCGCTCGGGCCAATCAAATGAACGCCGTCGATCACGAGCTTCATCAGCGCGTAGATACTGTTCATGAGATAGGCGACCAGCAACATCAGGGCGAGACGAAGCTCCAGGAACGGCGAAAATCCCAAGCCGAGAATGAGCATGGAAAAGGACGAGACATCGCCACAACGGTCGATCAAAAATCCGACGCGCGGTCTTTCGCACTTGCGATAGCGGGCGAGCGCGCCATCCAACGAATCGCCGAACCAGTGCAAGGCCAGTCCGATCACGACAGGGATGAGGAACCATCCTGACAATCGACAAGCAATCAGGCTCAACGCGGCAATTCCAGCGCCGATCAGCGCCAATAGCGAGAGGTGGGCCGGGTTGACGAAGGCGGGAATGCGGGACACTGCGCGCCGTATCAACGGTCTTTCGAGCCTGTTCAAG